>NZ_JBEZEH010000095.1:0-24860 GCF_040648775.1 Micromonospora sp. NPDC049089 | reverse complement strand
CCTCCGCCGGCGCCGCCCGCGAGCCGGCACCCGCAGTGCTCGCCGCCCCGCGCGCCGGGTGGGTCCGACTACTCGGGGCCCCTTTGCGGCCCCTACGCGCCCGCCGCGCCCGCCGCGCGACGCCGCCCGCTGGCCGAGGGTCCGTACCCCGGTCCCGCGAGCGGCGCCATGACGATCAGGCCGCGCCGCGCGGGGTCCGACAGGACCGAAGCCGCGGTGGTACGGCGAGCGAGAGGAGACGCTGATGGGTCCGCTGCGTTCGGTGGTGCTCGCGGGAGGTGGCACCGGGGGGCACGTCTACCCGCTGCTCGCCTTCGCCGACTGCCTGCGCCGACACGACCCGGGCGTCCGGATCACCTGCCTCGGCACACCACGGGGCATGGAGAACGACCTGATCCCGCCGCAGGGCTACGACCTGCGGCAGATCCCGGCGTACCAGCTGCCCCGGTCGGTCAACATGAACCTGGTCCGCACCCCGGGTCGGATGTGGACCGCGGCCCGCGCCGCGGGCAAGGTGATCGACGAGGTGCGCGCCGACGTGGTCGTCGGCTTCGGTGGGTACGTCTCGGTGCCGGCCTACCTGGCCGCGTGGCGCCGCGAGCTGCCCATGGTGATCCACGAGGTGAACGTGCCACCGGGCGTGGCCAACAAGCTGGGCATGAAGTTCACCAAGAACGTGGCCGTCGGCTTCCCGAACCAGCCGAGCCAGGCCGAGTCGCTGCGGGACGCCACAGTCGTCGGTGTGCCGCTGCGCCGCGCCATCGCCGGTCTGGACCGGTACGCGCTGCGTAACGCCGCCCGCGCCCACTTCGGGCTCCGCCCGGACCTGCCGGTGCTCTTCGTGTCCGGCGGCTCGTCCGGTGCCCGCTCGATCAACCTGGCGGTCTCCGGGGCAGCCAAGGAGCTGGCCCGCAACGGCGTGCAGGTGCTGCACGTGATGGGCGCCCGCAACGAGCCGGTGCCGATCCCCACCGACCTGCCGGTGCCGTACGTGACGCTGCCGTACCTGTCCGAGATGGAGCTGGGCTACGCCGCCGCCGACCTGATGCTGGCCCGGGGCGGGGCGATGACCGTCGCCGAGGTGGCCGCGATCGGGCTGCCCACGATCTACGTGCCGTACCCGCACAGCAACCAGGAGCAGCGGCGCAACGCGCTGCCCGTGGTGGAGGCCGGCGGTGGGCTGCTGGTCGACGACGCGGAGCTCACCCCGGACTGGCTGGAGCGCACAGTCATCCCCCTCATCCGTGATCCACAGCGGCTCTACAACATGGGTGCCGCCGCCGGGTCCTACGGCCGGCGCGACGGCGACGAGGCGCTGCGTTCCTTCGTGCTGGCGGCGGTGGCCCGATGACCGCGCAGTTCACCCCGGCCGGCACGCTCACCGCCGAGGACCTGGGCGCCGTCCACCTGATCGGAGTGGGTGGGGTGGGCATGCTCGGCGTGGCCCGGCTGCTGCTCACCCGCGGTATCCGGGTCTCCGGCAGCGACCTGCGGGAGTGGCCCTCGCTGGCCGGCCTGCGGGCGC
Source organism: Micromonospora sp. NPDC049089 (assembly GCF_040648775.1). Taxonomy (NCBI): domain Bacteria; kingdom Bacillati; phylum Actinomycetota; class Actinomycetes; order Micromonosporales; family Micromonosporaceae; genus Micromonospora; species Micromonospora sp. NPDC049089. The sequence goes on along the minus strand of NZ_JBEZEH010000095.1, from coordinate 23,335 downwards.
TCGGCGGCACCATCCACCTCAGTCACGAGGTGAGCAACCTCGACGGCGTGGACACAGTCGTCTACTCGTCGGCCATTCCCCAGGACCACCTGGAGCTGGTCGAGGCGCGTCGGCGCGGCCTACGCGTGCTGCACCGCTCGGAGGCGCTCGCCGCGGCGATGACCGGCCGTCGGGCGGTGGCCGTCGCCGGTACGCACGGCAAGACCACCACCACCTCGATGGTGACGATGGTGCTCCAGCAGGCCGGTGTGGACCCGTCCTTCGTGATCGGTGGGGAGATCTCCGAGGTCGGTTCGGGCGCCCACCACGGCACCGGCGAGCACTTCGTGGTCGAGGCGGACGAGAGCGACCGCTCGTTCCTCATCTACCGCCCGTACGTCTCGATCATCACGAACGTCGAGGCGGACCACCTGAACACCTACGGCGACTACGCGACGCTGGAGGCGGCGTTCGTGGAGTTCGCCCGCCTCACCGACCCGGACGGGTTCATTATCACCTGCGTCGACGACCCGGGCGGTCGGCGGTTGGCCGAGAGCCTGCGGTCCGAGGGACGACGGGTGTTCACCTACGGCGAGGCCGCCGACGCCGACCTGCGGTTGACCGAGATGGTCTCCTCCGCGCGTGGAGTGCGCTACCTGGCCGCGATCGACGGGCGGTCGCTGGGCGAGTTCCGACTGCCGGTGCCGGGCCGGCACATGGGGCTGAACAGCGCCGCCGCGGTGCTGGCCGCGTACCTGCTGGAACTGCCGCTGGAGGCGGCGGAGGCCGCGCTGGCGGTCTTTCCCGGGGTGCGACGGCGCTTCGAGCGCAAGGGTGTCGCGGACGGCGTGCTGGTCTACGACGAGTACGCCTACCACCCGACCTCGATGACGTTGGCGAACCAGACGTTGCGCGAGGTCGCCGGGGATGGCCGGCTGATCGTCGTCTTCCAGCCGTACCGGCTGTACCGCACCCGCGACAACCAGGCGGAGATCGCCGAGGCGTTGGCCATCGCGGACGAGGTGGTGCTCCTGGAGGTCTTCGGGCCGGGTGAGTTGCGTCAGCCCGGCGAGGGCTCGGCGGCACTGATCGCGGCGGTGGATCTGCCCGCCGACCGCAAGGTCTTCGTGGAGTCGTGGGAGCAGGCCCCGATCGAGGTGGCCCGTCGCGCCCGCTCCGGGGACGTGGTGGTCACCATGGGCGCCCCGCCGATCTCGCTGATGGGCGACGAACTGCTGGCGGCCCTGGGTGAGCGTGCGGCCGGCTCGGCACCGACAGCGACCGTCGACCCGGTGGCCACCACCCCGGCGATCGGTGATCCGGTGCCGGGTGGGGCGACATCCGGCGGCGACGGTGCGGCTCTCGGTGGCACTGCCGTGCCCGGCGGCTCGGCGCCCACCGCCGGATGAGTCCCGGCCCGGCCCGAGGGCGGACCAGCGCCGCCGACGGTGGCGCTCAGCGCCGCGGTCCGGCCCGGCGGTGGCAGTTGGTCCGGGCGGGCCGCGACGCGGTGCCGCCCTCGACCCGCCGGTTCATGGCCCGTGCCCGGCAGCGTCGCATGCGTGCGGCGCTGCCGTGGGCGGTGGCCGCCGGCGTGCTCGCCCTGGCCGGGCTGGTCGCCTGGACGGTGCTCGGCACCGGGCTGTTCGGTGTGCGGGAGGTGCGCGTGGAGGGTGCCGACCTGGTCACCCCGGTGCAGGTGCACGACGCGGCAGGGGTGCCGGACGGAGTGCCGCTGGCCCGGGTGGACCTGGCCGCAGTCGCCCGTCGGGTCGGTGCGCTGCCGGCGGTGGAGCGGGCCGCGGTCTCCCGGGACTGGCCCGGCGCGCTGGTGGTGCGGGTGACCGAGCGGACAGCGGTGGCGGTGGTGCCGCAGGGCGAGGTGTTCGCCCTGATCGACCGGAGCGGGGTGGCGTTCCGGACGGTGGAGCGACGCCCGGCGGACCTGCCACAGGTGACTGTGGCTCGCCCGGCCGCCGACGACCCGGGCACCCGGGCCGCGCTGGAGGTGCTCGTCGCGCTGACGCCGCAGCTGCGCGCGGAGCTGGTGGACGTGAACGTGGCGGGGCTGGCCCGGATCAGCCTGCGGTTGCGCGGCGACCGAACGGTGGTCTGGGGCGACGCGACCCGGGGTACGGACAAGGCTCGGGTGGCCACCGCGCTGCTCGACGAGGACGCCGACCGGATCGACGTGAGCGCGCCGGATGTGGTGACCTTTCGTTGACCAGGGAGCGTGCGCGGCGTGACCCGTGGCGCTCCGCGCGGCGACACGCCGCCCGGGTCCTTGGCTCATGGCGCGGTGGCGCTTACGTTGCCCCGAAGAGCTTCAGTGGTTGACATAACTGTAAGCCTCTAGTAGAGGGTTAGGGTTCACCCCTGATCCTCGTTGGAGACAGCTGTCGTCGGCCGCTGGTCTGGCCACGCCGTAACCGGTCGGCCGAAGCCAATCTCGAAGGAAAGGACCGGAGATGACACCTCCGCACAACTACCTGGCGGTCATCAAGGTCGTCGGCATCGGGGGTGGCGGCGTCAACGCCGTCAACCGGATGATCGAGGTTGGGCTCAAGGGCGTCGAGTTCATCGCGATCAACACCGATGCGCAGGCGCTGCTGATGAGCGACGCCGACGTCAAGCTCGACGTCGGTCGGGAGCTGACCCGCGGCCTGGGTGCCGGGGCCAACCCGGACGTCGGGAAGAACGCCGCCGAGGACCACCGCGACGAGATCGAAGAGGTGCTCAAGGGCGCCGACATGGTCTTCGTGACCTGCGGCGAGGGCGGCGGCACCGGCACCGGCGGCGCGCCCGTGGTGGCCAACATCGCCCGCAAGCTCGGCGCGCTGACCATCGGGGTGGTGACCCGGCCGTTCTCCTTCGAGGGCAAGCGCCGCCAGGTGCAGGCCGAGACGGGGATAGACGAGCTCCGCAACCAGTGCGACACGCTGATCGTCATCCCGAACGACCGGCTGCTGGCCCTGGGCGATCGCAACATCAGCATGATGGACGCGTTCCGTACGGCCGACCAGGTGCTGCTCTCGGGTGTGCAGGGCATCACCGACCTGATCACCACCCCGGGTCTGATCAACCTGGACTTCGCCGACGTCAAGAGCGTGATGAGCGGCGCCGGCAGCGCGTTGATGGGCATCGGCAGCGCCCGCGGCGAGAACCGCGCGGTCGAGGCGGCCGAGGCGGCCATCTCCAGCCCGCTGCTGGAGCAGAGCATGGACGGCGCGCGGGGCGTGCTGCTCTCCATCGCCGGCGGCTCCGACCTGGGCCTGTTCGAGATCAATGACGCCGCCCAGCTGGTCACCGACGCGGCTCACCCGGACGCCAACATCATCTTCGGCGCTGTCATCGACGACGCGCTCGGTGACGAGGTTCGGGTGACTGTCATCGCGGCGGGCTTCGACGGCGGCACGCCCGCGTACAAGGCGGCCGAGCCGACCCGCAAGACCAACACCAACCAGCCGGCACCGCAGAGCACCCCGGCGCCTGCGCCGGCCACCAACCCGGCTCCGGCCCAGTCGCCGCGTCGCGTGCTCTTCGACGACGTGGACGTTCCCGACTTCCTCAAGAACGGGTCCTGAGCACCGCCGATGACCGACAGCTCAGCCACGGTACGACCAGATCGGCACGCCGAACTCGCGGCCGGTCTGGCCCAGGTCCGGTCCCGGGTCGATGACGCCTGCGCGCAGGCCGGCCGGGACCGTTCCGAGGTGACCATGATCGCGGTGACGAAGACCTACCCGGCCAGTGACGTGTTGGCGCTGGCCGGGCTCGGGGTGACCGACATGGGGGAGAACCGCGACCAGGAGGCAGCCGGCAAGGCCACCGAGGTGGCCGCCGCCGGGGTGCGTCCCCGCTGGCACTTCATCGGCCAGTTGCAGCGCAACAAGGCCCGCTCGGTGGTCCGCTACGCCGACGTGGTGCACTCCGTCGACAGTGTCCGGCTGGCCCGGGCGTTGGCAACCGCGACAGCGGACCGGCAGGAGCCGCTCGACGCTCTGGTCCAGGTGAGCATCGACGGCGACACGGCCCGGGGCGGTGCCCTGCCCGGCTCGGCGGATCCGGCCGCCGGTCTGGAGCCGGTGGCCGAGGCGGTCGCCGACGCGTCGGGGTTGCGTCTGGTCGGCCTCATGGCTGTCGCTCCGCTGGGGTGGGAGCCGGAGCGGGCGTTCGCGCGGCTCGCGGAGGTCGCCGACGCGTTTCGGGCTGTCCATCCGGGAGCCACCGCGCTGTCCGCCGGTATGAGCGGGGATTTCGAAATAGCGATCCGTTACGGCGCGACACATGTCCGCGTCGGTAGCGCGTTGCTCGGAATGCGTCCCACGCTGCGGTAGCCTGACCGCGAGACAAGCAAATTACATCAGTGTTGTTTCAGGGGCGGGCGTCTCCCGGTCGGGGGTCGTGGCGCGCGACGCGAATCGCGCGCCGGGGGGATTGCTGTTCCGGTCCGATGGGCATGGTTGTCCACTCGCGACGGGCGACATGGCACGGGGGCGCGTGCCGCACGGCGGACGGAAGGGCGCGGGATGGGTGCACTGCGCAAGGCGGGGGTCTGGCTCGGTCTGGTCGAAGAAGACGACGAGCGGGCCTACGACGACGGTGGCTACGACAAGGGTGGCTACCGCGACTCGCGGTACCGGCAGAGCCGGTACGCCGAGGAGTTCGCCGACGACGACGAGGACGACGCCGAGGAGCCGCCGGCTCCCCGGCCGCGCGACAGCGGGCGGGGCCGACTCTCCGAGCGGTCGAGCACGCGGTTGAGCGAGTCCGAGCGCGGCGACGGTGAGCGGCCGGAGCGGATCGAGCGGTCCAGCGTCCGGTCGATCACCCGGTCGTCGGCGGGCGAGACCTCCGGTGCGCTGACCTACCACACTCGGGACAACCTGGCCCTCGCGCCGCAGGTCACGTCGCGTGAGCGGGCCCTGCCCGAGGAGGAGCAGCGTTACCAGATCACCACGCTGCACCCCACCACCTACCGGGAGGCGCGCACCATCGGTGAGCACTTCCGCGACGGTGTCCCGGTGATCATCAATCTCACCGAGATGGATGAGGCGGATGCCCGCCGTCTGGTGGACTTCGCCGCCGGGCTGGCGTTCGGCCTGCGCGGTACGATCGAGCGCGTGACCAATCGGGTGTTCCTGCTCTCACCGGCTAACGTCCAGGTCACCGCAGAGGACAAAGCCAAGATCGCTGAGGGCGGCTTTTTCAGTCTGAGTTGATCCCGCCCGACCCGAGGGACGTCGCTGACCGTGTTGTCGATCTTACTGCAAGTGCTGTACCTGATCCTTTATGTCTTCCTGCTCCTTCTTCTGTCCCGGTTCGTGTTGAGCGCCGTCCTCCAGTACGGCCGTCGCTGGCAACCGGGGCGTGGAGCATCGGCAGGATTGGAATCCGTGTGGAGCGTCACTGATCCCCCTCTCAACGCGTTGAGGCGTGTGATCCCTCCGCTGCGAATTGGTACCGTGAGCATCGACCTGGCCTCCCTTGTGCTCCTGGTTATCCTGTTCGTGCTGATGGAGTTCGTGTTAGGGCCGTCGATCAGGGCATCTGCCTGATGACCGACGCGCTTTCGCGGCCGCAACTGACCCGAGGAGTTTCGATGCCGCTGACCCCGGCCGACGTCCACAACGTCGCCTTCAAAAAGCCGCCGATCGGCAAACGGGGGTATGACGAGGAGGAGGTCGACGCCTTCCTGGATGAGGTCGAGCGCGAGCTCGCCCGTCTCATCGAGGAGAACAACGAGCTGCGCGCCCAGGTGGAGCGCGGCGGCCGTGGCGGCGCCCCCGCCGGCCCCGGCGGCGACGCCCGACTGGCGGCGGAGCTCAACGATGTCAAGGCCCAACTGGACCGGGTGCAGCGCGACAAGTCGGCGGCCGAGCAGGCTGCCCGCGCGATGCAGGCCGAGCTGGAGCAGGTCCGCTCGACCGGCGGCCCGGCCGGCGGCGTCACCGGTGACGGTGAGCAGCAGGCCCTGCGCGTGCTGATGATGGCCCAGCGCACCGCCGACGACCACGTGTCCGACGCTCGCCGCGAGGCCGACCAGCTGTTGTCCGAGGCTCGCGGCAAGGCCGAGGAGGTGACCCGGGAGGCGCGCGCCAAGGCTGACGCCCTTGAGCGGGACGCCCGCCAGCGGCACCAGGAGGCCATGGGCGGCCTGGACGCCAAGCGCACGGCGCTGCAGAAGCACATCGAGGAGCTCAAGCAGTTCGAGCGCGAGTACCGCACCCGGCTCAAGGCGTACCTGGAGAGCCAGCTGCGTGACCTCGACGGTCGTGGCCAGGGCCTCGAGGCCGAGATGACCCGCTCCGAAGCCGGCCGGGTCGCTGGCGGCAACGGGCTGGCCGCAGCGGGTCTCGCTGGTTCGTACGGCGGCGGCGGGCGCTCCGGCGCCCTCGAAGCCGGACGCTGAGCACCGGCCGGCGATCGCTGTCCGCCAATGGTGACGGTCGCCGGCCAGGCCTGGACGGTTCGACGCGGCGGGGGTGAGCCGTGATAGTCGCAAGTCTCCTGCTCATCCTCGTCGCGGTGGTGCTACTGGTGCTCGGCCTGGCCGGTGGCTCCAGCTTCTTGTTGGTCATCTCCATCGCGGCCAGTCTGCTGGCCGCCGTGGCGTTGGTGGTGGGGGCCCGCCAGGCAGCCGCCAACCGCGCCATGGCGGATCCCGGCCGGACCGACCGGCGGAATCCCGACGCGCCCCGTACGGCCAGCCAGGCCACACCGGGTGTCGCGTACGGGCCGCCGCTGGTCGAGCCGGAGGTGCCGGTCCAGCACGTGCCCACGACGTTTGGTACCGGCGGCACCGGGTGGCGGCAACCACCCGAGCCGCCGGTCGACCATGCGCCGCCGATTGATGAGGTGTCGCCGGTCGACCCGCCGCACGTCGAGGACGCGTCGCCGATGGTGAGTGCCGCGGACGAGGTGCCCGCGCGGGCCCGGCCGGTCAGCCCGGCGTCGCCCCTCGCGGCGTCGACCGGCGACGTGTTCGACCCGGCGGTCGCGGCGGTCGACGAGCCGGCCGCCCAGCAGATCACGCCCGCCGAGGCGGCCCGGGTGGCCCGACTGCTCGACGCTGTCGAGGTCGTCGACGGCCGCCCCCGTTACCACCTGGACGGCTGCCCCCACCTGATTGGCTGGCAGCCCGAGACGTTGCCGGTCGCCGAGGCCGTGGACCTCGGTTTCACCCCGTGCGCGCACTGCGCGCCGGCGACCGCTCTCCTCGCCGACGCCCGTCCGATCTGAAGCGGTGCCGGTGCCCGCGCAGGACACGCTCACAGTGGCGGTACGGGTGAAGCCCGGCGCATCCCGGGACCGGGTGGGTGGCCGCTTCGACGGCCCGCACGGGCCCGCCCTGGTGATCGCGGTCCACGACCCGGCCGTCGACGGGCGGGCCACCGAGGCCGCCCGGCGGGCGTTGGCCGGCGCGTTGGGCGTCCGGCCGGCCGTCGTGTCGCTGCGCGCCGGCGCGGCCAGCCGGGACAAGCTCTTCCTCGTCGATCGACCCGGCCCGGACCTGCCCGAGGTGCTGCGCCGTCTGCGCGACGGATCCGCCGAGTGAGGACAGCCCAGGCAAGGCAGCCGTGACTCCCGGGTTGGACATCGCCCTGCTGCTCGGTGCGGCAGTGCTGCTGGTCGCTGTCGGCGCGGTGCGACTCTCCACCCGGCTGGGTGTGCCCAGCCTTCTGGTCTACCTGGCTCTGGGCGTGGCGATCGGCGAGGGCGGGTTGGGCATCCGTTTCGACGACGTCGAGCTGACCCGGACCCTCGGCTTCTGCGCGCTGATCGTGATCATCGCGGAGGGCGGGCTCACCGCCCGGTGGACCACGCTGCGCCCGGTGCTCGGGCTGGCCTCCGCACTCTCCACTGTCGGCGTGGTCGTCAGCATCCTTGTGGTCGGCGTGGCCGTGCACCTGCTGCTGGGGCTGGACTGGCGGTTGGCGCTGCTCTACGGGGCGGTGCTCTCGTCCACCGACGCGGCGGCCGTCTTCGCCACTCTGCGCCGACTGCGGTTGCCGCCCCGGCTGGTGGCGACCCTGGAGGCCGAGTCGGGGATGAACGACGCCCCGGTGGTGCTGCTGGTGGTGCTGCTGTCCCACCGGGGTTTCGCGCACCCGTGGTGGTACGAGGTCGCGCTGGTCTGTTACGAGCTGGGCGTCGGTGCGGCGGTGGGCGTTGCCGCTGGCGTCGCCGGCACCTGGGCGCTGCGCCGGGCCGCGCTGCCCTCGGCCGGGCTCTACCCGATCGCCGCGGTGGGCATCACGGTGCTGGCGTACGCCGCGGGGGCCGTTCTGCACGCCTCGGGCTTCCTCGCCGTCTATGTGGCCGGGGTGTTGCTGGGCAATGCCCGCCTGTCGCACCGGCAGGCGATTCTCGGTTTCGCGGACGGGTTGGCCTGGCTCGCCCAGATCGGGTTGTTCGTGCTGCTCGGGTTGCTGGCCTCGCCGGGCCGGCTGGACGCGGCGGTGCTGCCCGCGGTGGTCGCCGGGCTGGCTCTGGTGCTCCTGGCCCGACCGTTGTCGGTGGCCGTCTCGGCGTTGCCGTTCCGGGTCGGGCTTCGGGAACAGGCGTTCCTGTCCTGGGCCGGGCTGCGCGGGGCGGTGCCGATCGTGCTGGCCACCATTCCGCTCTCCGAGCGGGTGCCCGGCGCGGAGCGGCTCTTCGACGTGGTCTTCGTGCTGGTGGTGATCTTCACGTTGGTGCAGACCGGGACGTTGGGGCCGTTCGCCCGCCGGTTGCGGGTGACCGCGCCGGCCGAGGCCGCCGAGATCCACGTGGAGACCGCGCCGCTGGAGCGGATGCGGGCGGACCTGCTCCAGGTGGAGGTGCCACCGGGCTCACGACTGGCCGGGGTGCACGTCGACGAACTGCGCCTTCCGCTGGGCGCGTCGGTGACCCTGGTGCTGCGCGACGGCGTGGGCTTCGTGCCCGCACCCGACACCCGGTTGAAGACCTGCGACAGTCTGCTGATCGTGGCGACCGCAGGGGTGCGGGACGCGGCGGAACGGCGGCTGCGGGCGGTCAGTCGGCGGGGTCGTCTGGCCCGATGGTTTGGTGAGTACGGAGATGAGGTGCCCAATTGATCTGCTAGCGTTCCCTTTGCCCCAGTTAGGCAGGGCTAGGGGCTGTTAGACGGTGCGACGGTGCGGCACGTTGTCGGACGCCTGTACGTTCCGTATTCTTGCCAACCTCGGGAGTGCGCGGCCATCGTCGCCGTGCGCCCCTTTTCGTCCATAGGGGACGCCTTTGTCGGCGCCCCCTGACCAGGCGCCGCGGACCGCGCGGTTCCCCGGCCTAGGGAGCGACCCATGGCGAAGCCATCCGACACCAGGACCGCCGGGCGCAAGCCGGTGGCGAAGGCCACCCGCAGCACGGCGGAGACCGAGAAGATCCGTGCGGCGCTGGCGGCGCGGCGGGACGAGCTTCGTGCCGAGTACGATCAGACGCTGAGTGAGATCACCGAGCTGCAGCGCGATCGGCTGACCGACTCGGCCGGGGATGACCAGGCCGACACGGGCACCAAGACGCTCGAGCGGGAGCAGGAGATCTCTCTCGCCAACAGCATTCTGGAACGGATCACGCAGGTCGAGCGCGCTCTGGAGCGCCTCGACGAGGGTGGTTACGGCTGGTGCGAACGGTGCGGCAACCCGATCCCGGTCGAGCGCCTCGCCGCCTTCCCGTCGGCCACCCTGTGTGTGACGTGCAAGCAGCTGGAGGAGCGTCGCTGAGGTCCGTTCCCCGGCGGCGATGAGACGGTGAGCGATCACCGCCAAGACTGTCGATGGGGAGCGCATGACCGCAGTACCGTCCGCCGAACCCGGCCGCACCGATCCGGGCGGCGGCACCCGCCGGCCCCGGGCCGTCGCGATCCTCGCCGGGGTCGCCCTGGTGGCCCTGCTGGCCGACCTGGTCACCAAGCACCTCGCGCTGGCCGCGCTGACCGACCGGGAGCCGGTCCGGCTGCTCGGCGGGTTCGTCTACCTGAGCCTGACCCGCAACAGCGGCGCGGCCTGGAGCATCGGCGCGGACCACACCTGGGTCTTCCCACTGATCACCATCGGTGTGGTCGGTTGGATCGTCTGGATGGCCCTGCGGCTGCGTTCGCTGCCCTGGGCGGTCTCGCTCGGCCTGGTGCTCGGTGGCGCGTTGGGCAACCTCGTCGACCGGATCTTCCGCGCGCCGTCCCCGTTCCACGGGCACGTGGTCGACATGATCAGCCTCTTCGACCCGTACGGCCAGGTCTGGCCGGTGTTCAACCTGGCGGACAGCTCGCTGGTCTGCGGCGTGCTGCTGGCCGTCCTGTTGGAGCTGACCGGCCGCCAGCGTGACGGCCGGCGGGCGGGGCGCGACGGCGACCCGGCCACGACGGACGCCGCCGCGCCGGGCACCGAGCAGCGGGAGCGGGCATGACCTCGGCGTTCGCCGCTGGCGGCGACCACCGTTCCCTTCCGGTTCCGGACGGCCTCGACGGCATGCGCCTGGACCAGGCCGTGTCCCGCCTGTTCGGGCTCTCCCGCACCGCCGCCGCGGCCCTGGTCGACGCCGGGGACGCGCTGGTCGACGGCTCCGCCCGGCCCAACTCGCACAAGGTCAAGGCCGGCTCCTGGCTGGACGTCACGCTGCCCGCCCCGGTCGCACCGCCGACCGTGGTGCCGCAGGCGGTGCCCGGCCTGCGGGTCGTCTACGCCGACGACGACATCGTCGTGGTCGACAAGCCGGTCGGGGTGGCCGCCCACCCGAGCCCCGGGTGGACCGGGCCGACGGTGATCGGCGCGCTCGCCGCGATCGGGCACCGCATCTCCACCAGTGGCGCCGCCGAACGCCAGGGCGTGGTGCACCGGCTCGACGTGGGCACCACCGGGATCATGGTGGTGGCCAAGAGCGAGCAGGCGTACACGGCGTTGAAGCGGGCCTTCAAGTACCGCGAGGTCGACAAGGGCTACCACGCGGTGGTGCAGGGTCACCTGGACCCGCTGCGGGGCACCGTCGACGCGCCGATCGACCGGCACCCCACCCACGACTACCGCTGGGCTGTGGTGTCCGGCGGCAAGCCGAGCATCACGCACTACGACACCCTGGAGGCGTTCCCGGCGGCGAGTCTGGTCGACGTCCGGCTGGAGACCGGCCGGACCCACCAGATTCGGGTGCACTTCTCCACCCTGCGGCACCCCTGTGTGGGTGACCTCACCTACGGCGCCGATCCCACCCTCTCGGCCCGTCTCGGCCTGGCCCGACAGTGGCTGCACGCCCGCGAACTGAGCTTTGTGCACCCCCGAACGGGGGACGAGGTCCGGTTCGTCAGCGACTACCCTGACGACCTGGAACGTGCGCTTCAGATCCTGCGTGACTGAGCGGCGACCGCCCGACACCGTTTCACAGAGGGGATCCCGCCCGTGCGCGCCGGCAACCTGCTGCGGCAGCTGGACCAGCGGTTGCTGCCGCCGCTGACCCGGGCGGTGGCCCGGCTGGCCGACCGGTCGGCGCGCTCCGGCGTGCTCAGTTGGGCCGCGGTGCTCTCCGCGGCGGCGGTGTTGGGCACTGCCGTCTGGGCTGTCGACGACAGCCCGGTCGGCGACCGAACTGTCGGCGAGGTCACCCGGGTCGGCGTTGCCGACGGCGACTCCGTTCCCGGCTACCTGCGGTCCGCCGCGGCCGACCTGGCGGCGCTGCCCGCGTCCGCCCCGGCCGCCGAGGGCGGGACGTACGCGCTGGTCACGCTCGACGCCTACCTGCCTCCGCAGCGGCTGGCGACGGTGCTCGGCGACGTGGGGGTCTCCACCGTCTTCGGGCGGGTTCCGCTGCCCGGCCGGCAGACCGAGATCGTCAAGATCCCCGCGCTGCGGGTGCCCGACGACGTGGTCGCCGGCATGGAGCAGGTGGCGGCCCGCAAGGAGACCGAGGCCGCCGACTACCGGGCCAGGGCGGCCGCCGTCGACGGCGACGGGGTTGGCGAGCGGGAGTTGCGGGAGCAGTACGTCAGCGGCGCCGACGTGGCCGCCGCCGAGGCCGCCGCGTACCGCACCGGCTGCGCCTGCGTCTACGCGGCGGTGGTTCGCGCGACGCCGGTGGCGCTGCGTGGTGTGGCGGCCCGGCCGGACGTACGGGCGGTCGACCCCGCCCCCGAGGTCTACCGGCTGGACCGGACGGTCTTCACGCCACCCCTGCCGGAGCAGCGTGACGTGGTGCGCCCTCCGGCCGACACGGGGCCGAGCCCCGTACCGACCCGGTCCGAACGGCCAGCGCCGATGATCAGCGCCCCGGCACCGTCGGCCTCCGTGGGCGAATCGTCGGAACCCGCACCAGTCGTGACGATTCCGTCACCCGAACCGTCGACGCCGGAGCCCACCGAGTCGACGCCGCCGAGTGTCACCACCTCGCCGGACGCCACCCTCGCCGAGCCGTTGACGCCATCGCCGTCGTCGTGATCTGCGCCGGCTGGTGTGCGCTCTGAGGTGTGGTCCGAATAGGGTTGGGTTCGTAGCCTGTCAGACAGAGATCGATGGCGCTGGGAGGGCGGGCCGTGGAGGGCAGTGAGACCGGCTGGGGCCGGCCGGCCGAACCAGCGCCGCGGTGGCGCGCGTTGTTGGACCGTGCCCGGCTGGGCGGTCGCGGCGCGGAGCAGACCGAGCCGGAGCGGCGTGGCGAGGAACCGCCGCCGGACCCGCTGCCACGGCGTGCGGCCCCCAACGGCTACGCCGGGCGGGCACCTGCCATCGGGCATCCGGCGGACCTGTCGTACGGCGCGGAGCCTGCTTACCGGGCCGAGGCGACCTACCGGGTCGACCCCGCGTACCGGGCCGAGCCGGACTACCGGGCCGAGCCCGCGTACCGGGCCGAGCCGGACTATCGAGCGGAGCCGGCGTACCGGACCGAGCAGCCGGACTACCGCGCCGAGCCGGGTTACCGGGCCGAGCCGGGCTACCGCGCCGAGCCGGAGTACCGCGCGACGCCCGGCTACCGGGCCGAGCCGGACTACCGGGCGGACCCGGCTTATCGGGCCGAGCCGGGTTATCGGGCCGAGCCGGACTACCGCGCCGAGCCGGCGTACCGGGCCGAGCCCGAGCCGCCGGCACGCGGCCCCGACCCGGTCCCGTCGCGCTACGCGTTGCTGGACAATGGCTACCGACCGGGCGACCCGTCGGTGGAATCGCGGTACGCCCTGCTGGAGACCGGCTACCAGCCGGAGACCGGCTACCCGGCCGCCCCGCCGCCGCCCCCGCCGGTCGCCCCGCCGCCCCCGCCCCCGCCCCCGCCGCCGGTCGCCGTGCCCGTCCCGCCACCACCCGCCCCGGCGGTTGGCTCGGCGGTCGCCGAACGTGCCTACCCGGCCCGGGTCGAATGGCGCCCACCGGCCGTCGACCAGGAGCAGGAGCGCGCCAACGGGGTGCTCCAACGGGACCTCGGCACGCCCCGGGTGTTCGCCTTCGCCAACCCCAAGGGCGGAGTGCACAAGACGACCGCCACAGTGCTCGCCGCGGCGACGGTCGGCAGTGTGCGCGGCAAGGGTGTGCTGGCCTGGGACGACAACGAGTTGCGCGGCACCCTCGGCCTGCGCGCCGGCAGCGCCCGGCACGCCCGCACGATCCGGCACCTGATCAGCGACCTGGCCCAGATCGAGATCCTGGAGGGCGCGACCCTGCTGGACCGGCTGGACGACTACCTGCGGCACGCCTCCGACGGCTCGTACGACGTGCTGGCCGGCGAGGAGAGCCCGCGCTTCGCCCAGCGACTGGACCAGTTCACCGTCCGACGGGTGCTGGAGCTGCTGCGGCGCACCCACGACGTGGTCTGCGTCGACACCGGCAACAACGTGGAGAGCCCCAACTGGCGCACTGTGATGCAGGCCGCCGACCAGCTGGTGGTGACCACAGTGCCCCGGGAGGACGCGGCGTTCAGCGCGGACTGGATGCTCGACCTGCTGCACGAGGAGGGCATGGGCGAGTTGGCGGACAACGCGATCACCCTCATCTCCTGCCCGACCCCAGGTCGCTCGACGCTCCAGGACGACCTGGAGCGGCACTTCGCCACCCGTACCAGGGGCGTTGCCGTCGTACCGTACGACCCGGCTCTGGAGACCGGGTCGTCGATCGAGTACCACCAGCTCCAGCCGGAGACCCGGCAGGCGTGGCTGCGGGCCGCCGCGATGATGGTGGAGCCGTTCGCCCGGTGAGCTGGTCTGCCGCCACCGGAGCCCCGGCCGGGCACCGGGCCTGAGAGGATCATCGGGTGAGCCCGGACAACCCCGACCGTGAGCGGCCCGTCGACGTGCCCGACCAACCCACGCCACCCCGTACGCCGGACGCGACACCGCCGGAGGTCGACCCGTCGGCCGGTACAGCGCCGGGCGAGTTCGGTCCGGGTCACCTGCCGCCCTCGGCGGCGTACGGGAGCTCGCTGGAGCTGCGGTTCGACGAACCGCGTCGTCCGCTGCGTGCCCTGGCGACGGTGCTGGGCGCCGTGCTCGCGCTCGCCGCGCTGGGTGTTCCGCTCGGGCTGCTCTGGGCCGCGCTCGCGCCGGACACCCCGGTGCTCAAGACCGCCGAGGGGGCGATCTACGCCGAGCCGCAACCGGAGCAGCCGATCGCCGCCGACGGCTGGTTCAGCCTGCTCGGGCTCGCCTTCGGGCTGCTTGTGGCCCTCGCCCTGTGGTTCGTGCTGCGACGGCGGCGCGGCCCGGTCGGGTTGCTCGCCGCGGTGCTCGGCACCCTGGTCGCCGCGCCGGTGGCCTGGCAGGTGGGACGGCGGATCGGTCTGGCCACCTTCGAACGGCTGCTGGCGACCGCCCCGGCCGGGCAGGCCTTCAGCAAACCCGCCGACCTGCGTGCCGGTGGCGTGGACTGGCTGCTCGGCGTGCTGCCGGTGCCGCACGGCAACCTGCTGCTGCCGGCGTTCGGGGCCGCAGTCATGTACACACTGCTGGCCGGCTGGTCGCGGTGGCCGGGGCTACGCCCCGAGCCCGAGCCGGGGGAGTTCAGTTGGGTGTCGGCGGGGACGCCAGCTCCGACAGCGGCACCGGAACCGCCCGCACCTGACGCAGCAGAGCCGCCTCGCGGTTGAGCAACCGCAGCTCGGCGCGGAGCCGGGAGGCGGTGTCGTCGATCGCCAGCAGCCGTTGCCGGTCGTCGACGGTGAGCGCTGCGGTCGCCGCCACCAGGTGTGAGAGCACTGTCGGGTCCTCCGGCAACTGCTCGGAGATCTCCTCCGGGTCGGACCGGATCAGGCCGAGGTACTGCCGGAACACCGCGATCACCCGGGCGGCCAGCAGATCGGCCACCTCGTCCGGGCCGCCCGGGTCGGGCAGCCACTCGACGTCGGCGGTCAGGTAGGGCTCGGCGCTGTCGTCGACCTCGGCGATCCGGAAACGACGCCGACCGACAGTGACGATGTCGAAGCCACCGTCGGTCAATTCGGTCACCTGGCGCAGCTCGGCGGTGCAGCCCACCTCGTGCAGCGTCACCTCGCCGACGCCCGACGTGGCCGGGGCGCCGGCGGGACCGGCGGGCGCGACCTCCCAGCCGGCCTGGATGGCCACCACGCCGAACTCGCGCGGGGCACCGTCGGGCAGGCCGACCAGGTGTCGGACCAGCGCCCGGTAGCGCTCCTCGAAGATGTGCAGCGGCAGCACCAACCCGGGAAAGAGCACCGTTGCGAGCGGGAACACCGGCAGCCGTGCGGTCACATGGTCGAGCCTAACCAATCTCGCCCGCGGTGGCGTGGCCCGGCTCACCGTCCCGGCGTACGGGCGGCTCGGGTGGGCGTCGGGTGGGCCGCCTAGACTCGCAAGGGTGCTGAATCGGATCGACCTGCGCGACGGTCTCGGTGACCCGCGCCGTCTGCTGCCCCGTGCCCAGCTCGACGTGTCCGTCGCCGTCGAGCGCATCCGTCCTCTGGTGGAGGCGGTCCGTGAGCATGGGTACCCGGCGATCCGGGAAGCGAGCGAACGGTTCGACGGCATCTCCCCGGAGGTGCTGCGGGTGCCGGTCGAGGCGATCACCGAGGCGGAGGGGGTGCTCGACCCGGCGGTGCGTGCCGCGCTGCTGGAGTCCATCGCCCGGGCCCGCCGGGTGCACGCCGACCAGCGGCGCACCGATCACGTCACCCAGGTGGTGCCCGGCGGCACTGTCACCGAGAGGTGGCTGCCGGTCGACCGGGTCGGCCTCTACGTGCCCGGTGGCCTGGCGATGTACCCGTCGACGGTGGTGATGAACGTGGTGCCCGCCCAGGCGGCCGGGGTGCGCTCGCTGGTGGTGGTCAGCCCGCCGCAGAAGGACAACGGCGGCCTGCCCGATCCCCGGGTGCTCGCCGCGTGCGCGCTGCTCGGCGTCGACGAGGTGTACGCCGTGGGCGGGGCCCAGGCGGTGGCGATGCTGGCGTACGGCGCGGCGGTGGACCCGGCCGGTGAGCTGCGGTGCGACCCCGTTGACCTGATCACCGGCCCCGGCAACATCTGGGTGACCGCCGCCAAGCGGCTGCTGCGCGGCGTGGTCGGCATCGACGCCGAGGCCGGGCCGACCGAGATCGCCATCCTGGCCGACGACACCGCCGACCCGGCGCACGTGGCCGCCGACCTGATCAGTCAGGCCGAGCACGACCCGCTCGCCGCGAGCGTGCTGGTCACCCCGTCGGTGGCGCTGGTCGGGGCGGTCGAGGCGGAGCTGGCCCGGCAGGTGCCGGCGACCAAGCACACCGAGCGGGTCACCACGGCGCTGACCGGTGAGCAGAGCGGCGTGGTCCTGGTCGACGACCTTGAGGCCGGGCTGCGGGTGGTCGACGCGTACGCGGCCGAGCACCTGGAGATCCAGACGGTCGACGCCCGGGAGTGGGCGCTGCGGGTCCGCAACGCCGGGGCGATCTTCGTGGGTGCCTGGTCGCCGGTGTCGCTCGGCGACTACTGCGCCGGCTCCAACCACGTGCTGCCCACCGGCGGCTGCGCCCGACACTCCTCCGGCCTGTCCGTGCAGTCCTTCCTGCGCGGTGTGCACCTGATCGAGTACACCGAGGCCGCGCTGCGCGACGTGGCCCCGCACGTGGTCACCCTCGCGAACGTGGAGGACCTGCCCGCGCACGGCCAGGCGGTCCAGGCCCGTTTCCCGGGAGGGTCGGCGTGACCAGTCTGGACGACCTTCCGATCCGCGACGACCTGCGGGGGCTGTCGCCGTACGGGGCGCCGCAGTTGGACGTGCCGGTGCGGCTCAACACCAACGAGAATTCCCACCCGGTTCCGGAGCCGGTGGTCGAGGCGATCGGCAAGGCGCTCGCGGCCGAGCTGCGCGAGCTGAACCGTTACCCGGACCGGGACGCGGTGGCGCTCCGCGCCGACCTGGCCGACTATCTCGGGCACGGGCTCACCGTCGAGCAGGTGTGGGCGGCCAACGGCTCCAACGAGATCCAGCAGCAGCTGCTCCAGGCGTTCGGGGGGCCGGGGCGCACCGCGCTCGGCTTCGTTCCGGCGTACTCGATGCACCCGCTGCTGGCCCTCGGCACCGGCACCCGGTGGGTGCCCGCCGCGCGCGGCGTCGACTTCGGGTTGACCGCCGAGGAGGCGGTCGCCCAGGTCCGGGAGCACCAGCCGGACGTGGTCTTCCTCTGCTCGCCGAACAACCCCACCGGCACCGCACTGGACCCGGCGGTGATCGCCGCGGTGCTCGACGTCGCGCCCGGCATGGTGGTAGTGGACGAGGCGTACGCCGAGTTCGCCCGTCCCGGGACGGTCAGCGCCCTCGCGGTGCTGCCCGGCCACCCGCGGCTGGTGGTCACCCGGACGATGAGCAAGGCGTTCGGCTTCGCCGGTGGCCGGCTGGGTTACCTGGCCGCCGACCCGGCGGTGGTGCGGGCGGTGCAGCTCGTCCGTCTGCCGTACCATCTCTCCGCGCTCACCCAGGCCGCCGCACGCGCGGCGGTGGCGCACCGCGACGCCCTTCTCGGTACGGTGAGCGCGATCATGGCGCAGCGGGACCGGATCGTGGCGACGCTGCGCGAGCGGGGGTTGCGGGTCGCCGACAGCGACGCCAACTTCGTGCTCTTCGAGGTGGGCGGCGACCAGACCGTCGTCTGGAACGCCCTGCTGGCACAGGGGGTGCTGGTCCGTGACGTCGGCCTGCCCGGCTGGCTGCGGGTGACCGCCGGCACCGCCGCCGAGACCGACGCCTTCCTTTCTGCAATGGAGACTTCGCAATGAGTCGGACCGCCCGGGTGGAACGGATCACCAAGGAGACCAAGGTCCTCGTCGAGATCGATCTCGACGGCACCGGTGCCGCCGAGATCAGCACCGGCGTCGGCTTCTACGACCACATGCTGCACCAGATCGCCCGGCACGGCGGCTTCGACCTGACCGTGCGCACGGTGGGTGACCTGGAGATCGACGCGCACCACACGATCGAGGACACCGCGTTGGCGCTGGGTGCCGCGTTCGACCAGGCGCTGGGCGACAAGGCCGGCATTCGGCGGTACGGCTCGGCCACGGTTCCGATGGACGAGGTGCTGGTCCGGGCCGCCGTGGACCTCTCCGGTCGGCCGTACGTGGTGCACGACGAGCCGGTGCTCGCCCCGTACATCGGGCCGGTGTACGCGACCAGCATGACCCGGCACATCTGGGAGTCCTTCGGTCAGGCGGCCCGGGTCACGCTGCACGTCGACGTGCTGCGGGCGGCCCGTCCGGGTGGTCACCCGGACGCGCACCACGTGGTGGAGGCGCAGTTCAAGGCGGTCTCCCGCGCGTTGCGCGAGGCCACCTCGATCGACCCGCGTTCCGCCGGAGCGATCCCGAGCACGAAGGGCGCGCTCTGATGAGCGCGAGGAGTGCAGCGCAGCGGAGCCCCGCAGTCGCGAATGGAAGGTGGCTCTGATGAGCGCGAGGAGTGCAGCGCAGCGGAGCCCCGCAGTCGCGAATGGAAGGCGGCTCTGATGGGCGCCGCGTTGCCGACGTTGCTGCTGATCCTGGCCGGGGTGCTGGTGGGCGGCACCTGGTCGCTCTACCGGCAGGGCGCGCCGAAGGCCGCCGTGCTGATCACCGCGGGGCTCGCGGTGCTCGCCACTGTCGCCGGCGTGCTGCGGCTGCTGCCGGAGAACGGGTGATCGGGGTGACGACATGAGTGACGTGGTGGTGCTCGACTACGGCTCGGGCAACCTGCGCTCGGCGGAGCGGGCGCTGGCCGCCGCCGGAGCGGACGTCCGGGTGACCGACGACCTGGCCGCGGCGGCTGCCGCCGACGGTCTGGTGGTGCCGGGTGTGGGCGCGTACGCGGCGTGCATGGCGGGGATCGAGGCGCTGGGCGCCGGTCCGGTGATCGCCGAACGGGTGGCTGCCGGCCGGCCGGTGCTCGGCATCTGCGTGGGCATGCAGGTGCTCTTCGAGCACGGTGACGAGCACGGCGTGGTGACCAAGGGGCTGGGGCTGCTGCCCGGCGGGGTGACCCGGTTGGCCGCCGCCCGGTTGCCGCACATGGGCTGGAACACGGTTCGGGCTCCGCGGGAGTCGGTGCTGTTCGCCGGGTTGCCGGAGCAGAGCCGGTTCTACTTCGTCCACTCGTACGCGATGGGCGACCCGGCGGCGTTGGTCGCTGCCGGTGCCACTGTGACCACCGCCCACCACGACACGGATTTCGTCGCGGCGGTGGAGCGTGGCTCGTTGTCGGCGGCCCAGTTCCACCCGGAGAAGTCCGCCGACACCGGTGCCGCGCTGCTGCGCAACTGGCTCGCCACGTTGCCCAGCGGTGACTGAGCGCCGTCGCGCGGTGCCCGAGCAACGGGCGTCGCGGTGAGCCGGGAGCGCGCCCGCCGACGGGCGGAGCGGGAGGCGGAGCAGGCCCGGGAGCGGGCGGTCCGGCAGCGTCAGGTCGCCCGCCGGCAACGCCGTCGCGCGGTGGTCCGCAGTTTGACGCCACGGCTGCGGCGGGGTCGCTCCGGCCGGCTGGCCCGGCACACTAGGGGTGAGCGGGCCGCGATCGTGCTGCTCACCGGCGCGGCGTTGCTCCTGATCTGGACGTTTGTCGACAACCTGGCGTTGCGTATCGCGCTGATCGCGCTCTTGCTGCTCGTACTGCCGGCGATCGTGGTGATCGCCCTGGACCGTCGTACCTGATCGAGGAGAAGACCTTGAGCCTCACCCTGTTACCCGCGGTGGATGTCGCTGACGGCCGGGCCGTCCGGCTCGTGCAGGGCGCCGTCGGAAGCGAGAGCATCTACGGCGACCCGTTGGACGCGGCGCTGGCCTGGCAGCAGGACGGCGCGGAGTGGATCCACCTGGTCGACCTGGACGCGGCGTTCGGTCGGGGCACCAACGCGCACCTGCTCGCGGAGGTGGTGCGCCAGTTGGACGTGAAGGTGGAGCTCTCCGGGGGCATCCGTGATGACGAGTCGCTGCGCGCGGCGCTGGGCACCGGAGCGGCCCGGGTGAACATCGGGACCGCCGCCCTCGAGGACCCGGTCTGGTGTGACCGGGTGGTCGCGGAGTACGGCGACCGGGTGGCCATCGGGCTGGACGTGCGGGGCAACACCCTGTCGGCGCGGGGTTGGACCCGCGACGGTGGTGACCTGTACGAGGTGCTGGAGCGGTTGGACAAGGCGGGCGCGAGTCGGTACGTGGTGACCGACATCACCAAGGACGGCACGATGCGCGGGCCGAACCTGGATCTGCTGCGCGAGGTGTGTGCCCGTACGGACCGGCCGGTGATCGCCTCGGGTGGGGTGTCCACCCTGGACGACCTGCGGGCGTTGGCGACCCTGGAGTCGGCCGGGGTGGAGGGCGTGATCGCCGGCAAGGCGCTCTACGCGGGTGCCTTCACTGTGGCCGAGGCGTTGCGGACGCTGGCCGAGGCATGACGACGACGCGGCTGGGGTCGGGCGGCCCGTGGGAGCAGCGCTACGGGTACTCCCGGGTGGTCCGGGCCGGTGAGTGGGCCTGGACGGCCGGTTGCACGGCGACTGTGGACGGCCGGGTCGTGCACGTCGGTGACCCGGCCGCGCAGATGGCGCAGGCGCTGCGGATCGGGCTGGCGGCGCTCGCCGAGGTGGGTGCGGAGCCGGGGGACGTGGTCCGGACCCGGATGTACGTGACGGACCGGCTGCACGCCGACGAGGTGGGCCGGGCGCACAACGCTGTCTTCGGCGCGGTCCGGCCGGCCGCCACCCTTGTGGTGGTGGCCGGTCTGCTGGACCCGGAGCACCTGGTCGAGGTGGAGTTGGAGGCGTACCTCGGCGATCGCTGAGGTGACCGCCCTCGCGGCCCGCCGGGTGATCCCGCAGGCCGATAAGTTGTGCACAACTTAATTGTGGGCTACGGTTCAGTGGTGACGGATGACCTGGTGCTGCGCCGGCAGGTGTGCTTCGCGCTCTACGCCGCGTCGCGCGCACTGACCGACGTCTACCGGCCGATCCTCGACGAGGTCGGGTTGACCTACCCGCAGTACCTGGTGCTGCTGGTGCTCTGGGAGCGTCCCGACGACGCCCCGACGGTGTCCGAGTTGGGCGCCGAGCTGCGGCTGGACTCCGGCACGCTCTCCCCGCTGCTCAAGCGGCTGGAGGGGGCGGGCTTGGTGGTGCGGCGGCGGTCGGCCCGCGACGAGCGGCGGGTCGAGGTGGGCCTCACCGAGCAGGGCCGGGCGCTGCGCGAGCGGGTCTGCGATGTCCCGCTGCGGATCGCGCAGGCCACCGGGCTGGGCTTCGACGAGCTCGTCGCGCTGCGCGACACCCTCACCCGGGTCACCGACACCATCCACCGACAGAAGGAGCAGTGACCACCATGCAGGTTGTCTACACCGCGTCCGCGACCGCCACCGGCGACGGCCGGGACGGCCACGTCGAGACCTCCGACGGCACGTTCGCACTCGACCTGGCAGTGCCGAAGGAGATGGGCGGCGCGGGTGGCGCGGCCAACCCCGAGCAGCTCTTCGCCGCCGGTTACGCGGCCTGCTTCCACAGCGCGCTGCGGCTGGTGGCCCGCCGGGCCAAGGCCGACGTGAGCGGTTCCGTGGTCGGCGCCGAGGTGGGCATCGGCCCGAACGGCAGCGGCGGCTTCGGGCTCACCGTGCAGCTCGTCGTCGACCTGCCCGCCGCGCCCCGCGAGGTCGCCGAGCAGATCGTCGAGCAGGCCCACCAGGTCTGCCCGTACTCCAACGCCACCCGTGGCAACGTCGACGTCACCCTCACCGTCCGCGAGACCCTGGCCGCGTGACCTCGCGGCCCCAGGCCCCCATCCGCGGACGAGAGGACGACCACCCCGTGACCAGCAACCGCGAGATCCACCTGGCCAGCCGCCCCCAGGGCTGGCCCACCGAAGACACCTTCCGGCTCGTCGAGACCGAGGTGCCGACGCCCGGACCGGGCCAGATCGTGGTCCGCAACCAGTACATGTCCGTCGACCCGTACATGCGCGGACGGATGAACGACGTCAAGTCGTACGTGCCGCCGTTCGCGCTCGACGCGCCGCTCGACGGTGCCGCGATCGGTGAGGTGGTGGCCAGCGAGGCGGCGGACGTCGCCGTCGGGACCACAGTCCTGCACGGGCTGGGCTGGCGGGAGTACGCGCTGCTCGACGCCGCCGCGGCCCGCCCCGTCGACCCGAGCATCGCCCCGGCCAGCGCGTACCTGAGCGTGCTCGGCATGATCGGTTTGACCGCGTACGCCGGGCTGCTCGAGGTGGCCGCGATGAAGCCCGGCGAGACGGTCTTCGTCTCCGCCGCGGCCGGCGCGGTGGGCAGCCTGGTCGGCCAGATCGCCAAACTCAAGGGCGCCGGCCGGGTGATCGGCAGTGCCGGCTCGCCGGCCAAGGTCGAACGGCTGCGGGCGCTGGGCTTCGACGCCGCCTTCGACTACCACGACGGGGTCCGCGAGTCGCTGCGGGCGGCAGCCCCGGACGGTGTCGACGTCTACTTCGACAACGTCGGCGGCGACCACCTGGAGGCCGCCATCTCGGTCATGAACCTGCACGGTCGGGCCGCCATCTGCGGCATGATCTCGCAGTACAACGCCACCGAACCGTCGGCCGCGCCGCGCAACCTGGCGCTGGTCATCGGCAAGCGGCTCACCCTGCGCGGCTTCCTGGTCAACGACCACAACGACGTGCGGGCGGCGTTCGTGCGCGACGTCTCGGGCTGGCTGCGCGACGGCACGCTGTCCTACGACGAGACGATCGTGGACGGCATCGAGAACGCCCCGTCGGCGTTCCTCGGCCTGCTGCGCGGCGACAACCTCGGCAAGATGCTCGTTCGCGTGTGACGCAGACCTCTCTCGCGGCGGGGGGGGCCCACCGGTGGGGCCCCCCGGCCCGCGGGCGGGGGTGGTGAGGGGGGAGGAGCTGGGCGGAGGGGTGGGTGACCCTTCGGTCGACGGTGGGTTATAGGTCAAACAATAAAAAAACATA
>NZ_JBEZEH010000094.1:11599-25120 GCF_040648775.1 Micromonospora sp. NPDC049089 | reverse complement strand
GAGCTGCGCCGACTGGCCCAGCGTCGCCCCGACCTCGGAGACGACCTGCGGGCCGAGGTGGCCCGCACTGTGCACCGGGTCGTGCAGCGGCTGCTCCACCTGCCCGGGATCGTCGGTAGTCAGAGGGGCGGGGTCACTCACAGTCCGCCGCCACCCTTGCGGTTGCCGGAGTCGAGCACGCCCTGCTGCTCCTTGGCGATGTCGTCGAGCGCATCCTTGGGCTTCTTCGCGCCGTTGAGGGCCGCGTTCACGTTGGTGTTCTCGATGTCGACGAGGCGCGCGTACTCGGGCACGTTCCACATGTCCCGCATCCGCGGCACCGAGTCGGCGTACACCTTGTTGAACGGCCCGGCGTTGAGGAACTCGGGTGACTGGATTGCGTCCGTACGCGATGGCACGCCACCAGCCGCGGCCCACTTCTTCTGGATGTCAGCCCGTTCGAACCACTCCATGAAGTTGAGGGCCTCGGCCTGGTTGTCCTTGGCGGAGTAGGCCGACACGTGCATCCCCATGCCGCCGAGGGGGACCAGGTTCGTCTTCTGGCTCGGCAGGGTGGCAAAACCCAGCTTGTCGAGAATCTTCTCCCTGCTGGTACCAAGCGTCGACTGCTTCGGATCGAGCAGGCCACCGCTCGCGGCGATCCAGTTGAACGCGATGCAGGCCTTGCCCTGGGCGACCGCCGCGTTCACCTCGTCGATGAACCAGTTGCCGGAACCCTTGGCGGTCAGCGGCTTCATTTTGTTGACCAGGACGTCCATCGCCTCCTGGCCCGCGGTGTCGTTGAGGACACCCTCGATCTTGCGCGCCTTGGAGTCCCAGAGGTTGCCGCCGTAGACGCCGTTCACCGTGTTGTAGGTGACGGCCGCGGCGTCGGAGCCGTTGGCCTGGTGGAAGGCCAGCCCGCTGACGCCAGGGTTGTCCGCCTGGCATTTCGCGGCGGCTGCGATCATCTCGTCCCAGGTCTGCGGTGGCTTGTCACCGATCAGGTCCTTGCGGTAGATCATCGTCCAGGTGTCGCCGAGCAGCGGTAGTCCGTACAGGCTGGCGTTCTCGTCGCGCTTGCCGGTCTCCGCCTGGGGGTACTGGCCGTAGGCCGCCAGGAGGTACGGGTCGTAGGCGGTGACGTCGATGTTCTTCTTGACGAAGTCGGTGATGTCGAGGATGTTGCCGTTCGTCACGGCCTCGCCGATATGTTGCGAGTCCAGGATCGCGATGTCGAAGTCGGTCTTTCGCGCCGCGAACTGGGTGAACATGGCGTCGTGCCAGTTCGCGTTCGGCACGGTGTTGACCTTGATGGTCGCGTTCGGCCGTTCCTTCTTGTACTCCGCGTTCGCGAAGGCTTCCAGTGCCTTGGCCGGCGGCCAGTCGAACCAGATGAAGCTGAGCGTCAGCGGATCCTTGGTGAGCTCCGGGATGGTCGCCGGCGCCTTGGGGGCGCTCGCCTTCTCGCCGTCGTCCTTGCCATCGCCGCACGCCGTCGCGGTCGTGGCCACCAGCAGCATGGCCAGGGTTGCCAGCTGCACCTTTCGGCCGGGATCGGACAATCGTCCTGTTCGCTTCAGATACCGCATCTTATTGCCTGCTTTCTGGGTGGGAACTTCTAAGGCCTCGCTATGTGCTTCGCCGAGCAGTTGCTGGGTTGTTCAGGCGCGTTGCCGGGCTGCCGCGGGGACCGACCCGCGGACCGGCGTCACGAGTACGCCGCATGTGCCGGGTCTGCCTGCCGTCGAGAGGTCCTTCGGTTCAGCTGCGACCCGGTGACGACCCGAGCGGGACGTCGAGCATGCTCGTGGGAGTTTCAGGTGATCGAAGTGAAGCGGTGGCGGTGGTGCCGCGATGTGCGGGATGGCGGATGTGCGCCGCTTTTCCTATACGATCGCGTGGGGGCGTCAGCATGCCGCAGCGTTGTGACTGATGTCAATAGTTTCGCGAAGGCGCAGGAAGGGACCTCACGTCACGATGGACGACGAAGCGATGATCGCGCGGGGCCGCAGGGCCGTGACGGGCGGGACGCCGGCGGGAAGATCGGGCGGCCGGCTCGCCGACGAGGTGTACGACACGCTGCTCGGACAGCTGATGTCGCTACGGATCGAGCCTGGCTCCCGCGTCACGATCGACGTCCTGGCCCGGGAACTGGGGGTCTCGCAGACGCCGATCCGAGACGCTCTGAACCGGATGGAGGCCGAGGGCCTGGTCGTGCGGGTGCCCCATGCCGGCTACCGCATTCCCCCCCAGATAACCCGTCACCGGTTCGAGGACATGCTCGAGGTCCGCCTGCTCCTCGAGCCGGCGGCAGCGCGCCGATCCGCCGAACGCGCATCCGCGGAGCAGGTGGCGGGTCTGCGACGAATGCTGGAGGAGATGGCGGAGCTGGAGGGGGGCAGCGGACCCATGGCCTACGGCGCCTTCGGGCTACGCGACGCGGCCTTCCACGACCTCGTCGCCCTGAGCGCGGAGAACCTGGTCATCCGTGAGACGCTCGGTCGCCTGCACAGCCATGTGCACCTCTTCCGGCTTCACCACGACACCCAGGTCACGCACCTGGCCATGGCCGAGCACGAGGACGTCGTGGCCGCGATCGCCGCGCGTGACCCCGACGCCGCCGCCTACGCGATGCGTCGGCACATCCTTCGATCCGGTGAGCGTTTCCGACGATTGTTCAACGAGATCGAGCACGCGGACGGAATGACGGTGGAGGCTTGACGGGCGCGCTGGGCCCAGGAATGCTGACTCAATCCAGATCGGATCGGATTGGATCCACCTCACCCGTCCCTAAATGCGAGGAGAAGTAGGTGCCCAGAGCGCTGCTTCTGACCGGCGACGCCGCCGAGGAGCTCGACACCATGTACCCCTACTACCGCGTGCAGGAGGGCGGCTGGGACGTCGACGTCTCGTCACGGACGATGCGCGACGTGCAACTGGTCATCCACGAGTTCGACCCCAACTCCGACGCCTATGTGGAGAAGAACGGCCGCAAGCTGCCGGTCGACGTGCCCTGGGCCGACGTCGACGTCGAGCGCTATGACGCCCTCATCATCCCCGGGGGACGAGCCCCCGAGTGGATCCGGGTCGATGCCGACGTCAGGCGCATCACCGAGCACTTCTTCGCGCGCAACCTCCCCATCGCGCTGGTGTGCCACGGCGCGCAGGTGCCGGCGGTGTACGGGCTGCTGAAGGGTCGAAAGACCGCGTGTTTTCCCCCCATCACCGGCGACATGGAGAACGCGGGCGCGACGGTCATCGACGCTCCCGACGTCGTGGACGGCAACCTCGTCTCCTGCCGGGGTTGGCCCGACATGCCGCAGTTCGGCAGGGCGATGATGGAGCTCTTCTCGAAGTCCGTCGACCCCGCGTCGGCATGAGCACATTCGACCTGCCCTGGTGACCGCACGTCGGACCGTCACAGTCGACGGTTCCCCCGTCCACGTCCTGGACAGCGGCGCGGGGCCCGCGGTGCTGATGCTGCACGGCTCCGGACCCGGCACGACCGGGTCCGGCGCCTGGGCAACGACGGCGCAGGCGCTGGGCACGTCCTGGCACGTGATAGCTCCTGACCAGGCGGGGTTCGGCCGCACACCCCTCCCGGCAGGCTCCAGGGGTGGGCTCCGGCTGTGGACGGAGCAGGCCGCAAGCCTGATGGATGCCCTCGGTATCGAGCACTACGCCGTGGTGGGTCACTCCATGGGCGGTGCCGTGGCGCTGGCGTTGGCGGCCGCGCGCCCCCAGCAGGTCACCCGTGTCGTGGCGGTCTCGACGATGGGCGCACCCGGGGCGCCGCTCTCTGCCGACCTCGACGCGCTCTGGGCCGCCCCCGCCAGCCCGTCCGGGGCACGAGACATGCTCAGTCGCCTCGTCCTCGACCAGGCGCTCGTGACCGATGAGGCCGTCGACGCCCGCGCGTCCGCCATGCAGGCGGGGGCGGCGGCATTCGCGTCGTTGTTCCCTCCACCACGGGCACGATGGGCCGCCGATCTCACCCTTTCTGCGCAGACGCTGGCGGCGGTGCGCGCGCCCGTGCTGCTCGTGCACGGCGTCGAGGACCGGGTCACCCCGCTCGCGACGGCAGCCCAGCCCCTGCTCGAACACCTGGCCGACGTCCGTCTGCACGTGTTCGGTCGATGCGGGCACGTGCCGGCGATCGAGCACCCGCAGGAGTTCAGACAGCTGCTGTCGTGCTTCCTCGACCCGGACCGAGATCACTGACCGCTGCGGCACTCCGCGATGATGGTGATCTTCGCGCTGTCGTTGGCGGGGTTGGGATCCACGCCTGTATGGTCGTTCTGGCCGTCGACGTCTGTCTGCCGCGACGTGAGGTCGTGTGTCGTCTACAGCGGACCGCTGGCTGAGCACATTAATGCTGCGGTCATCTACCGGTGGATGCGCGCGCGGCCCCGTCCTGCCAGCGGTAGAGGTCGCGCAGCAGGGAAATCTCGGCGCCGTGATGGATGAGCTCCCTGTTGACGTGCAGGACGATGCCCTCCATGGGAAACCGCTCGGGACCGACAGTGGGCGGGTTCTCCAGGTCGGCGTCCGAGAGCTCGCGGACGCCGGCGTTCCATGTCCCGTACATCTCGTCGAGTTGTTTCAGCGCCTCGTCAGCGGTCGCCGCGTAGGCGAATGTCTGGGAGTCGACGTCCTGGCCGCCGAAGTGCCATCCGACCCGGTAGCCCAGGCAGGAGACGATGATGTGCGCCAGCCGCCAGGCAATCGTGGTCACCGGCGCCGGCACCGGGTCAGGGGACGCGAAGTCCATCGTCCATGCCCCCGAACCCGCCGGCATCGATGCGACCGACGTGCCACGTGGGCGGATGCTCCAGCAGCCAGGCACCGGCTCCCAGAAGTACTCCTCATCGGCGAGACCGTGCAGTCGAGGACGCAGGTTCCTGTGCCAGTACCGGTCCAGCTGGTCCGCGATCCGCTCGCTCCTTGTCATTCCCGCACGCTACCTACAGCAGAGGCCCGGCTGTGTCCCTCGGACCGCGCCGCCGGGAGCGCGGTTCGACAATGACAACTCGCGCTGGCTGGGTGGGGTTCCGATGACCCAGGTGTGACAGCCTCGACCGATGACGCGCATGGCAGACCTGGAAGCCGTGGCTTGGCCGCCTGCTCCGATCAGGACCGAGCGGCTCGTGCTCCGTGAGCCCGAAGCCCGGGACCGTGACGCCTTCATCGAGCTGTTGGCGTCGCCAGAGGTGAACAGCTACCTCGGTGGTCCCCGCCTGCCTGGCGAGCTTGAGCGCGAGATGCCCGTGGTGCCCGAGCAGTGGCCGGGGAGCTTCGTCGTTGAGCTCGACGGGGCGATGATCGGCCAGATCCTGCTCAGGAGAGCAACGGCGCACCATCGCCCGGCTGCGATCGGGAAGGTCGACCTCGGCTACCTGTTTCTGCCACGGGCGTGGGGATTCGGGTACGCCGCCGAGGCGTGCGCGGCGGCACTCGACTGGCTCGGCGGCGTCCTTCCCGGCGAGCCGGTGGTGCTCACCACCCAAACCGCCAACGTCGGCTCGATGCGCCTTGCGGCAACGCTGGGGTTCACCGAGGTGGAGCGGTTCCATGCCTGGGACGCCGAGCAGTGGCTCGGCCTGCGGTCCCCGGCCACGGCGTCTGCTTGAGCTGGTCGGCGGCGGCCACGTCCGGCCGAATCTTGCCAGCGCACTCAATGTGCTCACTTAAGTGGTGGCCGGCTGCTCTCCGCCGTTGCTCAGCCGTCGCCGGGGCGCACCAGCCCGCTCTCGTACGCGATAACCACAAGCTGGGCGCGGTCGCGGGCGTTCAGTTTGTGCAGCAGACGACTTACGTACGTGCGGGCCGTGTCCGGGCTGAGATGCAGAGCCGCGCCGATTTCCACATTCGACCGTCCGGTGCCGACCTGTGCCAGGACGTCGCGTTCGCGCCCGGTGAGCCCGATCAGCCGGGCCGGGTCCGCGACGGGGGAGCGGGCGGCCGCGGCGATCACCCGCCGGGTGACCGCCGGTGACAGCAGCGCGTCCCCGCCGGCCACCACGCGGACGGCGTCCCGCAGGGCGTCGGGCGGGGTGTCCTTGAGGAGGAAGCCGGCGGCGCCGGCGCGGATGGCCTCGAAGAGGTACTCGTCGTCGTCGAAGGTGGTCAGCATGACCACCCGGACGTCGGCCAGCGTCGGGTCGGCGAGGATGCGGCGGGTGGCCTCGATACCGTCGCCGCCGGGCATCCGGACATCCATCAGGACGACATCGGGCCGCTGCTCGCGGGCGACTGCCACACCGACCCGGCCGTCGCCGGCTTCGCCGACAACGGTGATGTCCGGGGCGCGTTCCAGCAACGCGCGGAGTCCGGTGCGGACCAGGTGCTGGTCGTCGACGAGGACGACGCGTACGTCGGTCATGCGGCGACACCGGCCAGCGGTAGGTGGACCGAGACCCGGAAGCCGCCGTCGGCGGTCTCGCCGGCATCGAGGGTTCCGCCGAGCAGGGCAACCCGCTCCGACATACCGCGTAGCCCCTGACCCGTCTCGACCGCCGTGCCGCCGGTGGATCCCCGGCCGTCGTCGACGACCTCCACCGACAGTCGGGCCGGGGTCGCCCGGATCGTCACCGTGGCGCGGGTGGCGTGCGCGTGGCGCAGCACATTGGTCAGTGCCTCCTGCACGATGCGGTACACAGTGCTGCCGACCACCGTGGGCAGGGTGTCGACCGACCCGTCGAGACGCAGTTCGACCGGCAGCCCTCCGCGGCGGACGCCCTCAATGAGCGTAGGCAACTGGGTGAAACCGGGGGCCGGCTCGCGTGGCCCGGGCTCGCGACGCAGCGTGCCCAACGTGGCCCGCAGCTCGGCCATGGCGCTGCCGCTCACCGAGTGGATCGCTGCCAGCGCGGCCTCGGCCCGCTCCGGCTCGGCATCAGCAAGTGCCTCCCTCGCCACAGCCGACTGCAGGGTGACCACCGACATCGTGTGTCCGAGCGTGTCGTGCACCTCCCGGGCAATGCGCAGCCGCTCGGCCTCGACCTGCCGGGCTGCCTCCCGGCGGCGTTCCTCGGCCGCCGAGGCGGCCTGCCGGGCCAGCGTGACCCGTAGCGAACGCCGGTTGCGGACGGCGTCACCGAGAGCGATGACGGCGAGTATCAGGGCCGCCTCGGAGCCGAGACCGGCACCGATCACGACAGAGACGTCGTCTCCCTCGACGAGCCGGGCGGCCACCGAAACGGCCAGCAGGCTCCCGCCGACGGCGGCGGCCGGGACCACCCGGCCCCGCTGGGCGGCCACGTAGAGGATGGCGGCGGCCGGCGCGGCCACGCCGACCGGCGGCAACTCCAGCGCGTAGTAGCCGAGGATGCCGGCGGCTGTCGCCAGCAGCGCGGGGACGGTCCAACGCCGGGCTACCAGCAGCAGTACGGCCAGGCCGACCCCGAACCCGCCAGCCAGCACCGCCCGGGAGGCCGGCGCGTCCTCGGTCGCGATCGCCGCCGCGACCAGGCCCAGGATGGCCACAGCGAGCAGCGCCTCGGTTCGGATGGGTGAGGTTGCCTGCACGTCCGTGAGCCTAAGTCGGCGCGGGCCCGAGCCGCTGCCGTCCGCAGGCAACACCCCCGCTCCCGCACGTACGTCGAGAAGCGATGCCAGCTCACGCGGCTGCGCGGCAGACGGCCCCGAATTGGCGACCTAGCGTCGACGGCGACATCACAGATCGTGCCCGCAAGGATTCGAAAACCAAGGAGAAGTACTGCTGTGTCCCGTATCAGGCTGACGTGGATCGTGCTTGTCGTGCTCGTCTGGGCCGCGATGATGTCCTTTGGTGGGGTCGCGGCCGAGACCGTGATGCTCTACCCGAACGTCTTCGGCGACGCACCAGCCTCGCTGGACCGGGCCCGTGAGTTCCTGGTCGCCGGAGGCCCGAGCGACTACTTCCCGCCGCTGGGCGCCTCGGTCGTGTTGATGAGCCTCGCCGCGACCGCCCTCACGTGGCGCAATCGGCGACTGCGGTGGTACGTCGCCGCCGCCGCGGCGGTCTTCATCGCCTGCGAGTTCCTGTTCTCGGTGGTGTTCTTCTGGCCACGCAACGAGATCATGTTCGTCGACCCGGTCGGCACGCATTCCCCGGAGTACCTACGCCAGGTCGCCGAGGAGTTCGTCGCCGGCCACTGGGTGCGCCTCGCCGGCGGAGCGGTGACGTCCGCGCTGGCATTCACCGCCCTGCTGCGCTTCGCCAGGGAAACCGCGCCGGTACGGGTCGAGCGATGAGCGCCGGGCGTCGCACGCTCGGGTTCTCGTGGCCTGCCCTGGTCGCGCTCGCCGTGTTGGCCGCACCGCGGGTGGTCCTGCACGACCTGCACGTCGTGGAGGAAGGGCGGCCCGCCGCCGTGCTGCTCGCGGTCGTACCGCTGATCTGTTGGGTCGCCGCCGTGCTGTGGCGGCGTCCGCCGCGTCCGTTCCTGACCGTGGTGGTCATCGGGGCGATCTACGGTGTTCTTCTCGCGGTTGGTCACCAGATTCTGTGGGACGAGGCGTTCGGTGCGACCGGGCCGAGGCTCGGGGACATCGACCCTCGGGCGCAGGAAGCGATCCTTCGGGTGGCGGCGGTGTTCTCCAGCCTCGTCACCGGAATCCTCACCGGGGTGGTGGCCGGGGCGGTGGCGGCGGTGCTGAGCCGGCTCGTCACCGGGCGGCAGCGCGCCGCCGAGCAGCCGGTCGAGAAGGCGTGGCGCCCGCCGGACGAGGCGAGTGCCCCTCGGCCACCGCGAGGCTGATCTGTCGACCGGCGAGCACCAGCCCGCGCGAGCAGGGGACGGCCGCCGAGCGCGGCCGTCCCCTGAGGTAGCGCGGGTGTCACGCGCATGTCCCGAGGTTCAGCGGATCGTCGCCCCGGCGGTGGGGGTCGGGGTCGGCTGGACCCGCTCGAACCGCACCTTGCTCAGCCATCCCGGGAGGTCGCTGAGCACGTACAGCTCGCCGTTCACATCGGCGCCGAACGCCGTCGGCTGGGTGGGGAAGGTGCCGATCTCAGCGGACTCGTACCCACCGGTGGACTTGGGACGCACTGCGAAAGCGCGGGTCGAGCAGTAGTCGCTGGCGATGTAGGTGCCCCGCGCCTCCGGGGTGACGGACCCCCGGTAGACCAGCCCGCCGATGATGGAGCAGTTCTCGGTCATGTAGTGGTCGTACTCGACGATCGGGTCGGTGAGCCGCACGCCCGGCCGGCACTGCGTCTCGTCGAAGACCGGCGTGCCCTCCCGACAGGACCAGCCGAGGTTCGCGCCACGCTGCGACGGGCGGATGTGGTTGATCTCCTCGATCAGACCCTGGCCGACGTCACCGATCCACAGCGAGTTGTCGGCCGGGTCGATGGAGAACTTCCACGGGTTGCGCAGCCCGTAGACCCAGATTTCCGGCCGCGCGCCCGCCGTGCGGACGAACGGGTTGTCGTAGGGCACGCAGTAGGGCTTCGCCCCGCAGCTGCGGTTGACGTCGATCCGCAGAATCTTGCCGAGCAGGGTGCCGAGGTTCTGGCCGCTCTTGTAGGGGTCGTTCGCGTAGCCACCGTCGCCGAGGGACCAGTAGAGGTAGCCGTCGCGGCCGAAGGCCACCTGTCCGCCGTTGTGGTTGCCGTACTCGGCGTGCTCCTGAGTGAGCAGCACCTGCACCCGATCGGGGGCGTTGATGGGCACTCGCGCCAGGGTCAGCGCGCCGGCCGGCAGGCTCGTGTAGGCCACGTAGAGCATTCCGGTCCGCGCGAAGTTCGGCGCCGGTGTGATGCCGAGAAGGCCACGCTCGTTGTCCGACGTGTCGATCCGGGCGGTCAGGTCGATCACCGGGTCGGGTGCCAGGCCGGTGTCGGGGTGGTAGGCGCGCACAGTGCCGTTCTTCTCCGCGATCAGCATCCGGCCGTCCGGCAACCCGGTGATCGCGATGGGACGCTGCAGACCGAAAGCCACCCGTTCGGAAACCACTGTCAGCTCAGTGAGTGGCACAGCACGGGTTTTGGATGGGCCGGCCGCGGCAGTGCTGGCAATTGGCGTCGGTGGCGACAGGGCCGCAGCCAGGGCCAGAGCGAGCAACCCGGCCAGCATGGCGGCCGGGCGACGACGTCGTCGTGACATGTTCAGCTCCTCGAGCAGGTGGGTGGTGGACACGGTCTGGGAGCGTTCCCACCGTACAGTGACTGCAATCGATATCCAACTGATGTCTGCGCGTCCCGTTCGAGCCTGGGCCGTTCCGCGAGGTCCGGAGCGGGTGACAACGGACGGTAGGGTGAGTCACCGATCAATACGAACGGTGGTGCCGGTGAGTCTGATCCAGGTGGGTGTCACCGCGACGACGACAATGCTGGCGGTCCTCATCGGTGGGTGGCTCACCGTCCGGGCACAGGATCGGCTCTGGCGGCGCGACCAGGATCGACAGTGGCGAGACATCCGGCTGACCGCGTACACCGATTTCATCGGGGCGCTCCGGGAGTACGTAGCGTTTGCTCTCAACCCGGCCGCCCAGATCACCGCGGTGCCGCGCCCCCGTGATCCGGGTGATCTCATGCCGTTCTTCGACGACGAGGGCAGCCGCTACCGGGAGCGACTGGAAAGTACCAAGACCGCGCTTCGGCTGGTGGCCGGCACAGTCGAGGTGGTGAGTCGCTCGTCGGAGCTGGTGCGCCAAGCCCGGCTCCTGGCGGCTGCACGGGCCGGTAGTGGCGCCGAGGCGTTGCCCGCGGAACGATTCGACGCCCTGTGGGAGGCCGAGCGCCGATTCATTGAGGTTGCCCGGGCCGAACTGGGCCTGCCCTCCGCGTTCGCGCCCCGACCGGTCAACGCCCGCCCGTAACCGTCACGCCGGACCCGCCGCCGTCATTCCAGGCCAGACGCCAGGTGAGCGTCGACGCAACTCCACTGGCGGTCGGCTCGTTGGTAGCGAGAGGCGGACGGAGGCGGACGATGGCGGCGGGGCGGGGTGCCGAGCTGCTGCGCCCTCCGATGAGTTCGGGTCGGGCGAC
Organism: Micromonospora sp. NPDC049089; assembly: GCF_040648775.1. Taxonomy (NCBI): domain Bacteria; kingdom Bacillati; phylum Actinomycetota; class Actinomycetes; order Micromonosporales; family Micromonosporaceae; genus Micromonospora; species Micromonospora sp. NPDC049089. The sequence goes on along the minus strand of NZ_JBEZEH010000094.1, from coordinate 14,163 downwards.
GTTCCTGGAGCTCTTCTTCGATCTGGCCTTCGTGGTGGCCCTCACCCGGGTCTCGCAACGTTTCGCCGGATTGGCCGATGACACTGGCTGGGCGCTCGTCACGGGCTTCGGACGTACCCTGCTGCTGTTTCTGGCGCTCTGGTTGATCTGGTCGCACACTGCCTGGATCACCAGCCGGTACGAACCGGAGCAGCCGGTCATTCAAGCCGTCGTGATCGGCACCATGTTCGTCGGACTGATCATGGCGGTGACGCTGCCCCGCGCCCTTGAGGAACGAGCGGTGCCGTTCGCGGTCGCGTACCTGATGGTGATGGTGCTGCGGCCCTTGGTGGTCGCGGTCGCGTTGCGTGGGCATCCGCGACGGCTGGTGCCGTTCCGGCTTGTCGTGTGGGCTCTGGTGAGCGCCCCGCTGTGGCTGGTCGGCGCGTTGGGCCCGGACCACCTCCGCCTGCCGCTGTGGGTTGTCGCCCTCGCTGTCGACTACCTCGCCTGGGTCCTGGGCTGGCCGCTGCCGTGGCTCGGGGTCTCGAGAATAGGTCGGTGGCGGATCGCGGGGACCCATCTCGCGGACCGTTATCAACAGATGTTCCTCATCGCGCTCGGTGAGTCGATTCTGGTTATCGGTGTGGTCTTCAGCGGCGCGGACTACTCCGGGGATCGGGCGGCCGCCTTCGCGGTCACGTTCGCGACCAGCGCGTTGCTCTGGCGGATCTACTTCTACCGCGCCGGTCTGCTGTTGTCGGAGGCGTTCGGGCGGGCGGGTATGCCCGGCCGGCTGGGCGCCACGTCGGAACGGACGCACCTGTTCATCGTGCTTGGCGTGCTCGTCACCTCGGTCGGCTACGAGTTGGTGATCGATCATCCGTTCGGACAGCCGCGGCCCACTTGGCTGCTGTTCGTGGTGGGCGGACCGATGCTCTTCCTCGTGGCCCGCCTGCGCCTGGAGTACGAGGTCTTCGGTCAGGTCTCCCGACCCCAGGTGATCGGCTTGGGCGCCCTGTTGGTGTCCACGCCGGCGCTGGCGCATCGGGCGCCGATGGTCGGGTTGAGCGTGGTGGCCTGTGTGCTGGCCCTGGTCGCGCTACTCGGAGCGCTGCGCTGGCGAGGCCAGTCACTGGAGGTTCCCGCCTCGCCGATCGGACGGGAGACGTCCGGAGACCGCGACTCCGAGGCGTGAAGCGGCACCCGTTCGCCAGGATGGCCCGTTTCATTACGTAATCGCCCGACTGGGCGCACCGCGCGTTCCCGTCGAGCCGGATCCAGCTGGTGGCGGGCGCCACAGCAAGCACAAGATAGAACGGTCGGTCTTGACGGTGAAAGGCCGAGTAGGTACGGTTCCAACAGACAGAACGTTCGTTCCACCTGGCGCCCGGCCAGGTGTACGGCTGTGCCTGAAGGAGAGCGCCGTGCCCACCAAGATCACCCTTGTTATCGGCAACCCCGCCGACCCCGACGAGTTCGAGAAGGTCTATGCCGACGTAATCCGGGCCGCGGAGACGTTCCCGAAGCTTCAGCGGGTCGAGTCGGCCAAGGTGTGGCCGAAGGAGGACGGCACGCCCACACCCGCGTACCGGACGCTCGACCTGTACTTCGCCAGCTACGAGGACGCCTCTGCCGCAGTCGCGACGCCCGCTGCCGGTGCCGTCTTCGGTGGGCTCCAAGGCGCTCAGGTGGAGATCACGGGGCTGTTCTCCCACGTCGAGTAGCACCGCCCTTCCCCTCCCGGCGGCGGCCCTCACCCCGCTGGATGTCCCTTCGCTCCGGAAATTTCCGAGAGGATGACCATGACCACCGTTGCCGTTCCCGGCATCTCGACGACGGCCGCCGCCCTGCGGCGGTTGTACTTCGGTCGCTTCGCCTTCGCGATCGTCTGGGCCGCCGTGACGTTCCCCCTCGCCAAACACCTCAACCCCCTCACCGCCGCGCTGCTCGTGCTCTACCCGCTCTTCGACGTGGCCGCCGCCATCGTCGACGTCCGCGCGTCGCGGGCCACCGGATCGCCCACCCTTCTGTACGTCAACGTCGCGATCAGCCTGCTCGCCGCGGTGGGCCTGGGTGTCGCCAGCGCGTCCGGCATCCCGGCGGTCCTGCGCGTCTGGGGCGCCTGGGCGGTCGTGGCCGGACTGGTTCAACTGATCGTGGCCGTCACCCGCCGCAAGATGGGGGGCCAATGGCCGATGATCATCAGCGGTGGCATCTCCGTCATCGCCGGCGCATCGTTCTTCGCGGCAGCCTCCGCGGACAACCCGGCGCTGACCAACGCGATCGGCTACGCCATCCCCGGCGCCATCTTCTTCCTCATCGCGGCCATCCGCCTCGGCCGCACCGCGAAGGGAAACTGACGTGGAAAAGGCCACGTACGACGTCATTGTCATCGGCGCGGGGCCGGTGGGGGAGAACGTCGCCGACCGCGTCGTGCAGGGCGGCCTGACCGCCGCGATCGTCGAGCGGGAACTGGTGGGCGGCGAGTGCTCGTACTGGGCCTGCATGCCGACCAAGGCGCTGCTGCGCAGCCAGACCGCGCTCCGGGCGGCTCGTCAGCTGCCCGCACCGCCCGAGGCGGT
>NZ_JBEZEH010000094.1:0-11589 GCF_040648775.1 Micromonospora sp. NPDC049089 | reverse complement strand
CGGGGGGGGCGGCGCAGCCCCCGCGCGGGCGGGGCGGATCTACTGCGCCCCGGCCCCCGCGAGGCGGTGACCGGCGAGCTGGACGCGCAGGCCGTGCTGCGTCGCCGGGACGCCTTCGCCTCGCACTGGAAGGACGACGGGCAGGTGTCCTGGCTGAATTCGGCGGGAATCGCGCTGTATCGGGGCCAGGGGCGGCTTGGTGCCGACCGGGTCGTCGAGGTGACCGGCGCGGACGGCGCCACCACCTCGCTCACCGCCCGACACGCCGTCGTCGTCGCGACCGGAAGTGGCGCGCTGGTGCCGGACATCGCCGGTCTGCGCGAGTCTGCGCCGTGGACCAGCCGTGAGGCAGCCGCCGCGAGCGAGGTTCCCGGCCGCCTCGCCATCATCGGTGGTGGCGTGGTGGCCACGGAGATGGCGACCGCGTACGCCGGCCTCGGATCAGCGGTGACGGTGCTCGCGCGCGACGGGGTGCTCACTGCGGCGGAGCCGTTCGTCGGCGAGCGGGTCACGCAGTCTCTGCGGGAAGCTGGCGTGTCGGTCCAACTCGGTGCCGAGGCCAGATCGGTGAGCCGCGACGGCGACGGGACGGTGCACATCACGCTCACCGACGGCGGACAGGTCGAGGCCGACGAGATCCTCGTCGCGATCGGCCGTACGCCGAACACGCACGACCTGGGCCTCGACCGGATCGGCCTGAAGCCGGGCGCCTGGCTCACGGTCGACGACACTCTGCGGGTGGTCGACGGTGCCGGCGCGTTGATCGGCGACGGATGGCTGTACGCGGCGGGGGACGTCAACCGGCGTGTGCTCCTGACCCACCAGGGCAAGTACCAGGCCCGCGCGGTCGGCGACGTGATCGTGGCGCGGGCCACCGGCGAAGCGACAGACGACCGTCCGTGGGGTCGGCACGTCGCCACCGCCGACGAGCGCGCCGTGCCGCAGGTCGTCTTCACCGACCCGGAGGTCGCGTCGGTGGGGCTGACCGCAGCCGCCGCCGAGGCCGCTGGACTGCGGATCCGGGTCGTCGACTACGACCTGGCCGCCGTCGCCGGGGCCGCGCTGCACGCCGACGGCTACCAGGGGCACGCCCGGATGGTCGTGGACGAGGACCGACGGGTGATCGTCGGCCTCACCCTCGTCGGCCCGGACGTCGCGGAACTGATCCACGCCGCGACGATCGCCATCGTCGGTGAGGTTCCTCTGGAGCGGCTGTGGCACGCCGTGCCCGCGTACCCGACCGTGAGCGAGGTCTGGCTGCGCCTGCTGGAGGCGTACGGCCGCTGACCTGCGCCGTACGGCCGTCCGCGTCATCGGCGGCCGTCGGCCGTTTCGACGAGAAGAAGACGAGGTCGGCCGGGCGAGGGCGCGCGCTCAACCGGTGGTGGCACCACAACAGGAGCTGGGTCGTCCTCCTATCGGAGGGTGGCCCAGCTCGAGGTCGTGCGGGGGCTATCGGGCCGACTCCGCCGACTGAAGCTCCGAGTTGATCCTGAGGAGTCCTTCGACACCGCGCAGGAAGGTCTCGGACACCTTCGTGGGGTCGGCGAGGCATCCCGCCGCCATGGCACCGTCCCGGAGCATGACGAAGTGGCGCGCTGCGGGATCCGCCGTTCCTTCATGGACCTGTGCCATGAGCGTGGTGATGGTGTCCAGGAACCATTGCCGGTGGGCCATGAGTTCTTGGTGCACGGGATGGTTCGTGTCGGGATATTCCGCCGCGGCGTTCAGGAACGCGCACCCACGGAACCCGGGGGACTGGATGTTCTGAGCGATGGAATTGGCGATGGTCAAAAGCGGGTCGACCGGCGATCGGTTGGCGGCGAGCGCCTCGTCGACCATGCCGCGCTCCAGCTGATGCACCTCCCGAAGGTAGGCCAGGATGAGATCGTCCTTGCTGGGGAAGTGTCGGTAGAAAGTAGCCCTGGTCACCTTCGCCTCGGCGATGATCCGGTCGACGCCGACGGAGTGAATGCCCTCCGCGTAGAAGATCCTGGTCGCCGTGCGGAGAAGCTTGAGGCGCGCCTCGGAGGGCCGGTTGGTGGGTTCGTCGCTCGCCATCCAACCATCTTAGCGACAGAACGTTCGGTCTTATCCTTGTCGGCGGTTTCTCCGATCTCGCTGACAGTGGCCCGATCAATGCGGAATTCTGGATGCTGCAACCCCATCGGAGCAGGGATCGCGCGGGCTGATACCCGGTGCCCAGGGAAGTGCTCCGTCGACCGTCCTCGTCGGTCCGGCCAGCAGTCGCAGGCAACGGGTGACGAGGCCTCTCGAAAGGACCTCCAGATGAGCGCTGCTTCTGACATGTCTGCCCAGGAGATGCCGACGATCGTGCTGATCCACGGGGCATTCGCCGGCTCGTCGAGTTGGAATGGGGTGATTGCAAACCTCAAACATAAGGGCTATCCGGTCATTGCCGTCGCCAACCCGCTGCGTGGTGTGCAAAAGGACGCCGCATACGTTCGCGCCCTCCTGGACAGCCTGCCCGGACCGGTCGTGATAGCCGCCCATTCCTACGGCGGGGCGGTCATGACCGAGGCGGCGGCCGACGCCCCCAACGTCAAGGCTCTGGTGTACGTCGCCAGCTTGAGCCCGGACGTGGGCGAAAGTGCGCTCGGGTTGCTCACGAAGCACCCTGGAAGTCAGCTCACCTCGAGCATCAGGATGATCCCGATACCCGACGACGACGGCGGCACGACCATGGATCAGTACATTGTGCAGGACAAGTTTCACGAGGCGTTCGCCGCCGACGTCGACTCCGGCACCGCCGAACTCATGGAGGCAACGCAGCGGCCCGCCTCCGCGCACGCCCAGGAGGAGAGCGTGACCAAGGTCGCCTGGAAGACGATTCCCTCCTGGACCCTGATCAGCGCCCAGGACCAGGCCATCCCGCCCGACCTGCAGCGCTTCATGGCCGACAGGGCGGGGTCCACGACGATTGAGATCGCCGCCTCCCACGCTGTGGCGGTCTCGCAACCCGGCCCGGTCGCCGACTTCATCGACACCGCCGCCCGCGCCACCACACGCTCGATGCAGATGTCCAAGAGTCGTCGAGGTTGACGACGGTCGCTTATCGCGTTCACCGGCCGGAGCAGCCCTCGGGCAGCCCGGCCGGTGACGCATCAGACGGGCTCGATCGCGAGGTCGATGACCTGGTCGTCCTTGATGTCGAACACAAATGCGAATGACAGGGGCCCGCCGGGGAAATCACCGTCCCCGGAGGCCACCAGCCGGTCGTCCGCGAACGAGGTCGGCGTGAGCACGACCTTGGGGTTGATCAGGTGCCCCTGGATCCACTCGCGGATCTCGGCCTCGCCGGTCCAGGTCTTCCCGTCATCGCGCACGGTGGCCCCGTCGCCGAAGACCGCGGCCAGCGCGTTCGCGTCGTGCGCGTTAGTGGCCGTGATGAAGTTGTCGACGGCCTTGGGTAGAGTGATCTCGTTCATTTACTGCCTCCAATTTTCTCCGGTGCCCGGACGCGGGCGCGCGCTGGTGCGGCCCCGGTGTTCAGCTCGAGGTGCCGACCAGGGTCACGGCTCAGAAGTCCGCTCCGCGGGAGAGCTTCTCGTTCGCGCGCAGCTCCGCGAGTGCGTTCTCGTGCATCGCAACAACGACGTCGTAGCCGGAGTTGCCGAGCACGATTCGTTTCGGCGGCACGGGTGCGTTCATCGCGCTGATCACGGCCTGCACTCCACGGACAGGGTCTCCTGCCTGCTTGCCGTTGTGTTCCACGAACGCCGCCTTGACGCCCTCGACCATCGGCACGTAGGCGTCGACGATCTCGTTGACGTCCTCGTTCTGGAAGTAGGTGAAGGCCTTGGTGCGGAACGCTCCCGGCTCCACGACGAGCACGCGCACTCCGAATGGCTCAACTTCCTGGCGCAGTGTCTCCGACAGTCCCTCGATCGCGAACTTCGCCGCCGCGTAGTAGCCGAACCCCTGTGCGCCGACGAGGCCCGCCACCGACGACATGTTCACGATCCATCCGTCGCCTCGTGCCCGCATGCCGGGCAGGACCGCGCGCACCACCTCGACCACGGCGAACAGGTTGAGGTCGAACGTGCGGCGGATCGTCTCGTCGGGGGCACCCTCGATCGAGCCGTACCAGCCACGGCCCGCGCTGTTGACGAGCACGTCGATCCCGCCGAACCGCTCCTCGGCCGTCTTGACCGCCGCACGCACCTGGTCGGCATCGGTGACGTCGAGCTGGAGAACCAGCACACGGTCTCCGTGTCGTTCAGCCCACTCGTGTAGTTCAGAGGGCCGACGGGCGGTCACCACCACCTGATCGCCCTGATCCAGGGCGGCCTCGGCATAGACCAGGCCGAACCCTCCGGGAGTCCCACCAGTGATGAACCAGGTCTTCATGGACTTCTCCTCTCGCTATAGAAAGCAATGTAGCGCTACATGAGGTAATGTAGCAAGCATGCAGAACGCACGGGATCGACTCCTGCTCGCCGCGGCGGAATTGCTGGAGAGCGGCGGCACTGTGTCCACGAGGGCGGTGTGCGATCGCGCCGGGGTGCAGGCCCCGACGCTGTACCACCACTTCGGCAGCAAGCAGGGCCTGATCGACGCCGTGGCAAGCCACGGCTTCACCCAGTACACGGCGGTCGAGAGCTCTGGCGACCCGCTGGGCGACCTGCGCGAGGGCTGGAACAGGCACGTGCAGTTCGGGCTGGAGCACCCGTCGTTCTACGGGCTGCTGTACGGCCGCGCCCAGCCGGGAAAGCCGTGCGCCGTCACCGCCCCCGCGCACGCAGCGCTGCGCGAGCGGTTAACCGCCGCCGGGGGCCTGCTCAAGGTGCCAGCGGCCGATGCCGCCGAACAGGTGTTGGCCGCCAACGTCGGCATCACGCTCACCTTGATCAGCCAGCCGGACCCGGATCTCGGGCTGTCCGGACGCGTCCGCGAGGCCGCGCTGGCCGGAGTCCTGCGCATGCCCCCCGCCGAAGCCCCCGAGACTCGTGCGAGCGCCGCACTGACGCTGCGTGCGCTGGTCGGCAACGACCCGGGCGACCTCACCCCTGGCGAACACGCGCTGCTCGGCGAGCTGTTGGACCGCCTGGCCCGCTAGGGACACCACCATGCTGTCCGACCCCGCGGGTACCGCCACAAAGCCAGACATAGGATACAGTCGATGAGATGGCGACGACCCTTCATCCGGATCCGCGTCCGTCCGCCTCGCGCCTGTCGGCACGACCGTGGTTACCGGTCGCCGTCGCCGGCTTGACCGGCGCCGCACTCGGGGCCCTCGCCTGTTACTCCCTGTTGACGCCCCGCTGGGGGGTACCGCACGCGGTCACGGGCACCGTCGTAGCGGTCAACGCCGACGCCAACGCGTTCGTGGTCCGGCCCGATGGGCGGCAACCGTCGGCGAACAAGGCCAACGACGGCGGCCAGGGCTATCAACTGGGCCCGGTGGAGTGGGTCGACTACGCCGGTCAGACCCACCACGAAGGAACACCCGTCTGCCTGGCTCCGCTCTCCGAAGGGGCCAAGGTCGAGCTGATGGTGGTGGATGTGCGCGGAGGCACCGGTGGGCCGGACGCGCTGATCACCCGGGTCCGGTGCCTAAGCGCCCGGTGATCGACCGACCGCTGACGCGGAGCCCCCGGTGCTCGCGCCGCAGGGGTCGTCACCGCTCAATGATCACTGATGGGCGGCGGACACCGGCAGCGCTAGATGACGGGAACGGGGGGAGGGTCGAGCAGTGCGCGGTCACCGTCGAAGCCGTGGTTCAGTGCGGCGGTGACGTCCTCGTGTGGGGTTCCGAGCGGGATCGCGCTGACCTCGTCCAGGTGTCGGTAGTGCTGGTCGCCAAGGTCGAGTTGGAGAGACTTCAGGTATTCCTCCAACTGGGTCAGGGTGCGCGGGCCGACGATCGGGATCAGGGCCGTGGGGGCCAGTGTGGCCCGGCGACGCAGCCAGGCCAGGGACACCTGGACCGCGCTGACGTTGAGTTCCTCGGCAATCGCCAGGACCGCGTCGACGATGGCGGTGCGCTGGGCGCTGCCCTCGATCGCGTCGCCCCGGGCGGTCAGCCGGCCTTGTTCACCCTGCCGATACTTGCCAGTGAGCAGTCCGCCGGCCAGCGGGGAGTACAGGACCACGCCCAGACCGTGGGCCTGCGCCATCGGCAGTAGCTCCCGCTCGCCGGATCGCTCGGCCAGGCTGTATTCCGTTTGAACGCCGGCCAGAGGAGCCAGGTCGCGCAGGTCGGCGCGGACCGCGGCGCCGGCGACCCGCCAGGCCGGGAAGTTGGACAGTGCGCCGTGCAGGATCTTTCCGGAGCGGATCAGGTCGTCGAACCCGGCCAGGATCTCCTCGATCGGCGTGACGCCGTCGGGAAAGTGCGGCATGAAGACGTCGACGTAGTCGGTGCCGAGGCGGCGCAGACTCGCCTCGAGGGACCGAATCATGATCTTGCGGCTGTTGCCGGTCGTGCCAGGGCGGGGCTGAGCTTGCCTGGTCCCGCTGTACTTGGTGATGATCACAAAGTCGTCCCGCTGCGGTCCGAGCAGCCCACCGAGCACGGTTTCGGCCTGTCCATCCTGGTACAGGTTGGAGCTGTCGAACGTGGTGCCGCCGGCGGTGACGAAGGCCTCGAAGATCTGCCGTGAAGCCTCGGGCCCGGCGCCGGTGTTCGAGGTGCTGAAGTTCGCCGTCCCGAGCGCGTACTCCGAAACACGCAGTCCGGTCAGACGGCCAAAGGTCTGGTAGCGCATGGGAGCTCCTGAAGTTCGGTGCGACGAGGTAGGCTTCCGACAGTAGCAAATAAAGCGAGGGGTCACTCTTTATGCCCAGGGTCAGTCAAGCTCATCTCGACGCTCGCCGCCAGCAGATCGTGGACGCCGCCCGGGCTCGGTTCGCCAGTCACGGCTTCGCCCACACGTCGATGGCCGACATCGTCACCGAGTCCGGGCTCTCCAACGGAGCCATCTACCGGTACTTCACGAGCAAGGACGAGATCGTCATCGCGGTCTGCGAGCAAGGAACCGAAGCGCTGCCGCGGGCGCTCACCGCCGAGGCTGTGGGAGGTTTCCTTGAGCATGTCCGGGCCCGGGCCCGGGACAGCCATCATGCCCGGCTGGTCGCCCAGATCTATGCCGAAGCCGCCATATCCCCCCTGCTGGCAGCCGTTGTGCAACGACAACTCGCTGCCATGCGGGCCGCGATCGCCGAGTTGGTGCCCGACGCCCGACGCCCGCAGGCCGCGCAGATCGCCGAAGCGTTCGTGGCTCTCAGCGTCAGCTACAGCCTGCAACTGGCGATCCGCGGTGACCTGGACCCCGCACCCTTCACCGCCGCGTTGATGGCGATCATCAAGGGCTAGGCGAGTGTGACGCGACCGGCTCTCGCCGGTCCGTGGATGCTCGGCTCGACCAGCGTCCGAATGTGCCGACCGGATCCTCGCGGACGTGGCGTAAAAAGAGTAAACCGTCATCTTGGGCGCTAGGGTAGGTCTCCGTCGGCCCGAACGACCCCGTCCACTGGAGGATCCATGCCGGTAGCCCACATCGCTGCAATCAACCTGGAATGCCCTGACCCAGCCGACCTGGCCCGCTTCTGGGCGGCGATGTTGGATGGTGAGGTCGCGGTCCAGACCCCGGACTTCTGTGCGGTCAAGGCGGGTCCGCTGCACCTCGGTGCCGTTCGCGTCGACGGCTACCGGCCACCGACATGGCCCTCGGGCGAACGATCACAGCAGATCCACTTCGACCTGGCCGTCGACGAGCCCGATGACCTCGATGACGCCGAGGCGCGCGCGATCGAACTCGGAGCCGTCAGGGAAGAGCAACAACCCGCGCCGGAACGCTTTCGCGTCCTACGCGACCCGGCCGGCCATCCCTTTTGCCTACGCGGCTGAGCCGCGCGAACGCGGCGTGAGGGTCAGCTGTCCGAGTTCCTGGGTGCATCGGGTCAGCGCGACGTAGAGGCCGTTCCAACCGCGCGGTTCGGCGGCGATGCCCTGAGGGTCGATGAGGAGTGTCGCGTCCCATTCCAGTCCCTTGGACTGGGTCGCGGTGAGCACTGGCACATCACTGAGCACGGCTCGGAGTGTGGCGATGCGCTCCGCGGGGGCGATGACGCCGACCGTGCCGCCGTGCCACCGTTGCTGCAACTGTCGCACTGCGTCCACGGCGGAGCCGGCGAGCTCAGCCGGTGTGATCGTCCGCTCCCAGGGGGCGATGCCGGAGGAGCGCACCGCTCGTGGCGGAGTGTTGTGGCTGCCAGCCTTCTTCAAGACCGGTTCGGTGAGGTCCATGACCTCGCGCGGGGTCCGGTAGCAGATGCTCAGTTCCGCGGCGGTCCAGCGGTCTCCGAAGGCAGCCCGTACCGCTTGCGCCCAACTGGTGTGCCGGTGTGCTGCCTCGGCCTGGTCGATGTCGCCGACGGCGGTGATGGAGCGACTGGGACAACGGCGGAGAACCATCTGCCACTGCATCTCGGACAGTTCCTGCGCCTCGTCGATGACGACATGGCCGTACACCCAGCCGCGCTGGCGGCGAGCACGTTCGGCGAGGAATTCGCCCTGTGGTTGCGGGGTGTCGACGTCGCCGAGCAGGTCGGCGAGGGCGTCGAGAAGAGGGATGTCGCTTGATGCCCAGGGGGTGGGCTCGGCCGCGACGGCCGCGACCTCCTCGGGGGACAGCTGCGGGGCGAACCGGGCCAGCAGGGTGCGGTCGGTCAGGAGGCCACCCAGCAGGGTTTCGGGATCGAGGGTGGGCCACCAGGCCTCGATGAACCGGGCGATGGTGGTGTTCTCGGCGATACGACAACGAAGCTCTTCGACCTCCTCCTCGGAGAGCAACCCGTTGATGTCGCTGCCGGTGGACGCCTCGGTGCAGGAGTGGTCATGCGCCATGCCCTTGTCGACGCGGGCGAGGATGTCCTCGAAGCCTTCCTCCATCTCCGCCATCAGCGTCTCGCGCTGTTCGGCGACGACATCGGCCAGACGGTGGTGCAACTGCTCGGCGAACGCCGCGCGGGCGCGGTGGTACGGACGCCCCTGCACCGCCGAGGCGAGCGCCTGCGCCACGGTCGCGGCCGGAATGACGTAGAACTCGCCCTCCCAGCGCAGCTTCAGCTCGCGCGGGCGGGGGAGCAGCGACGTGACGTAGCTTTCGAGCGTTGGCTGCCAGAGGGCGCGGCCCTTGATCTCGGCGAGACGCCGACTCTCGTCGCGGCCCACGTGGATGTCGGCCAGCAGGGTGTCGCAGGTCGCCGAGACGACGGCGGTCTCACCGAGCGCGGGCAGCACCTGGGCGATGTACTGGAGGAACCGCGGCGAGGGACCCAGGACCAGGACCGCCTGGTCGGCCAACTTCCGGTGGGTGAACAGCAGGTACGCGACGCGGTGCAGGGCAACCACGGTCTTGCCCGTGCCGGGACCGCCCTGGACGATCAGTGGGCCGGTCGCCTCAGCCCGGATGATGTCGTCCTGTTCGCGTTGCAGGGTGGAGATCGCCGTCGACATGCGGCCGGTGCGCCGCTGGTCGAGAGCGGCCAGTAGGGCGCCTTCGCCGACGAGTTCCGCAGTCGTACTTCCGTCGAGGGGTTCGTCGTCCACGCTGACGACGGCCGATCCCGTCGTACGGATGTGCCGGCGCCGTGCCTGACCCTGTGGGTCGACAGCCGTCGCGGTGTAGAACGGCCGAGCTGCGGGAGCGCGCCAGTCCACCAGCAGTGGCTCGGTGCCCTCGCCGTCGTTGCGAAGACCGACGCGGCCCACGTGGCGCACAGTGCCGTCGAGGCCGTCCAGGCGGCCGAAGACCAGCCCTTCCTCTGCTCGCCGTAGCTCGTCGTACTGCTGGCGGAGCATGCGCTGCCGGGCCAGCTCCAACGCGTCCAGGGCCTCTGCCGAAAGCTCGACCTGTAGGTGGTCGACCAGCCTGTCGCGCCGGGCCGTGGCCAGATCCAGAAATGCCTGTTCCTCGGCGACCGCGGATCGTCGCGCGGCACCCTCCGCTGTGGGGGCCGGCAGTTGGCCGCCAGGTGCTGATTCGGCGACGCCAGCGGTGCCGATGCTCAGGGCAGACTTCCGGTGCATTCACAAATCCTTGGATCGGGGTAACCCTCGGCCCGGATGAGCCGCAGCGCATTCGGCGGCAAGCATAGAGTCCGTTTCCCTCACCGACCAGGCAATCCGCCAGCAGAGATCGGAATCTCAATGCCTTGCAGTTCCGGCGTTGTTCGTGGCCTCATCAATCCTATTTTCATATTGACAGTTCGGTCTCCATCTGTTCTTTGAGTGTGTTCCGAGCGGTGGGTGCTCTTCGGCCTCAGGCATGGGTGCGGCACGATGGCGGCGTGTCGATGGAACGCGTTGAAGCTCCGGCCACGCTGTTGACCTGGCTTGCAGACCGCCCTGTCTGGGAGTCGACCACCGGCTACGACGCCGCTGGTTGGCAATCGTCGACCTGGGTCCTTCATTCGATGTACGAGAGCGCCAGCCTTGCGGGTCTGGGCACTCACGACGAGCTGCATCGCCACCGGCTCGAATCTGGCGACCTCGCGCCGGAGATCGTCGGAGGCATAAACCTCGACGAGGACACCACCAACACCGGTATTCCCCTGGGCTTGGACTGGCCCGCTCAACCCCACTGAGCCGACCTGCGGCAGATGTCGGCCGAGGTCGCGCGGCGCGAGGACGGTCACCGGGGTGCCGAGGGTTGTCCCGTGCGGGTCAGCTCAAGCTGAAGGACACGTCGTCGACGTCGAAGGCGGTGGCCCCGTTGCCGGCCGTCTCGCTGGCCAGGAAGCTGGCCGTCGCGGTGCGTTCGGTCGTGGCGGTTCCGCTGGACATCACGTACTGCCGCCACTGCGCTCCGCCGTCGAAGGCCAGCGAGAACCTCGTCTTCGGGGGTATCCCGGTGACCGCCAGTCCGACGTTCAGGTAGTCGCCGCGGCTGGTCTCCGTGGTGGTGGTCCGCACCCAGAAGCTGACCGTCAGGTCGCAGTTGGCCGGCACTGTGACGGTGGTGCGCAGCAGGTCGGTACGCGTCACGTCCAGCCCGGCGAAGGCGGCGTAGGCGCGGCCGGTGTGTGCCGGTCGGGTCGCGTCGCCGAACACGACGATGCGGGGGCCGGCCGTCCAGCCGGTGGTGCCGCGCTCGAACCCCGGGTTCGGGTGGATCTGCCCGGTGCAGGGCGGGTCGGCAGCTGGCTGGCCGTGGGATGCGCCGCCGGTGGCCAGGAGCAGCAGTGCCGCAACCGAGACGGTGGTGACGAAGGCCTTCATCGGTTCTCCCCGCGTCCATACATTCGAGATGGTCGATGTATATCGACGATGCGCGTTGGACTCGGGCGCGTCAAGTCCTTCCCGCCGCCGGCTCCGCGTGGGCGGCGGGCTGGCCGGGACGAGCTGGCGCTACCGCCTGCGGCGGGCGTCGGCCTCGTTGTCGAGTAGGTCGTTGAGTGTCAGCGCTGAGTTGATCAGTGAGAGGTGGCTGAACGCCTGGGGATAGTTGCCGATCTGCTCCCCGGTCGCGGCGATCTCCTCGGCGTAGAGGCCGAGGTGATTGCTGAAGGTGAACATCTTCTCGAACGTGAGTCGGGCGTCGTCGAGGCGCTGGCCCGTTC
>NZ_JBEZEH010000093.1:0-25372 GCF_040648775.1 Micromonospora sp. NPDC049089 | reverse complement strand
CTGGATCGACCTCGGCGAGCCGCACACCGTCAAGTCGGTGCAGGCAGTGTCGCAGCTGGTCACTCAGGAGTACAAGCGGCGCGGCGGCGGATTCCTGGGTCAAAAGGACGAACGGCAGAAGGCGCTCCAGCGCTGGGGCAACGAGAAGTGGCAGACGAAAGAGGGCGATGCCCGGGCGCGCAAGGACGGCACGACGAGTCGCTACCTGCCCAAGAAGGCATGGGACGAGATGTCGGAGAGCCAGAAGCGGGCGACCGACACGAAGAAGCGGGAAGCCTCTCGAACGGGCAAGCAGTACGTCGCCAACACCGGGCCGGCCAAACGGGCGCGTCGGGACGCCACGACGGCCGGCCGGATGACGGAGATGTCGGTCGCGGAGGCGGCCAAGCTGGTCCGTGGCCTCGACACCCGACAGCTCAAGACAGCGCTGCGTAACGAGCGCGCCAGCAAGGACCGCAAGACGCTCGTCCAGCGGCTGGAAGCCGAACTCAACCGGCGCGGCTGACCCGGCCCTCGACCGCCTTAACCCGGCCTTAGCCTCCGGACAGCGCGGTGCTATCCCGATCTGGCCGATCCTCGGAGTCGACAACCGAGGAAAGGTGGACACCACGATGAAGCGCACCAATCTGCTTCTGGCGTCGGTCGGCGGGTCGGCGGTGCTGGCGGTGGCCGGGGTCGCGCTCGGCGTCAACGCCGCGAACGACTCGCGGACCGGCGGCACGGCACTCGCCGCGGCAACCGTCGCGCCGACCGCCACCGACGCGCCGGCAATCACCGGTACGCCGTCAGTCGGCACCCCATCGGGTACGCCGTCGAGCGCAACGCCGTCCGGTACGCCGTCGACCGGCAGCGCGCCCGCGGGTAGCGCGGTCGACGAGAAGCGCGCCGGTGAGATCGCGCTCGCCAAGGCCGGTGGCGGTCAGATCGTCGAGGTCGAAGCCGAGAAGGAGAACGGCCGACCGGTGTGGAGCGTCGAGATCGTCGCTGGCGACACCGAGCACGAGGTGGACGTCGACCGGGACAACGGCTCGGTGGTCAAGGCCGAGCAGGAGCCGGTCGACAACGACGACAACGACGCTGACGACAACGACGACAACGACGACGACGACAACGACAACGACGACGACGACGACAACGACGACGACGACTGAGCGCGGTCGCCGCTCACCCCGGATGCTGCGGTGAGCGGCGGCGCGCTGTGACGCGGTGGTCGGACTGTCCCTCGCGGGCGGATCGACCACCGCGCACGTCATGTGGCGACGCGCTGCTCCTGGACCGTCGGTCGCTCCTGTGCTGCCGGTTGCCCCTGGACGGTCGGCTGCTCCTGGGCGAACTGGGTGCGGTACAACTCGTGGTAGCGGCCACCCGCCGCGAGCAGGTCGCTGTGTCGCCCACGTTCGACGATGCGTCCCGCTTCCACTACGAGGATCTGGTCGGCCGCCCGGATGGTGGAGAGTCGGTGCGCGATGACCACGCTCGTCCGGCCGGTCAGCGCCTCGGCGAGGGCGTCCTGAACCGCCGCCTCCGAGGTGGAGTCGAGATGCGCGGTGGCTTCGTCGAGGATGACCACGCGCGGGCGAGCCAGCAGCAGGCGCGCGATGGTGAGCCGTTGCCGTTCCCCGCCGGACAGGCGGTACCCGCGCTCGCCCACTACGGTGTCCAACCCATCGGGTAGCGAGCGGATCAGGTCGTCGAGGCGGGCCCGCCGGAGCACCTCCCACATCTCGTCCTCGGTCGCGTCCGGCTGGGCGAACGCCAGGTTGGCGCGGATGCTCTCGTGGAAGAGGTGCCCGTCCTGGGTCACCACGCCCAACGCCGTCCGGATCGACTCGGCGGACAGCTCACGGACGTCGACGTCGGCCAGCTTCACCGCGCCGTCCTCGACGTCGTACAGGCGAGGCACGAGCTGCGCGATCGTCGACTTGCCCGCCCCGGAGGAGCCGACGAGCGCCACCATCTGCCCCGCTTCGGCGCGGAACGACACCCCGTGCAGCACTTCCTCACCGCCGCGCGTATCGAGCTTCGCCACGTCCTCCAGGGACGCGAGCGACACCTTGTCCGCTGACGGGTAACCGAACCGGACCCCGTCGAACTCGACCGCGACCGGCCCCTCCGGAAGGGGGCGGGCGTCGGACTTGTCGAGGATCAGCGGCTTGAGGTCGAGGACCTCGAACACCCGCTCGAAGCTCACCAGTGCGCTCATCACCTCGACCCGGGCACTGGCCAGCGACGTCAGCGGTGCGTAGAGCCGCGACAGGAGCAGCGCGAGAGCGACGACCGTCCCGGCGTCGAGGCTGCCCCGTAGGGCGTAGAGACCACCCAGCCCGTAGACCAGGGCCAGTGCCAGCGAGCCGACGACGGTGAGCGCGGTGATGAAGACCCACTGGAGCATCGCGGCGCGGATGCCGATGTCCCGGACCCGGCGTGCCCGAGCCGCGAACTCGGCGGACTCCTCGGCCGGCCGCCCGTACAGCTTGACCAGCGTGGCACCGGGTGCGGAGAAACGTTCCGTCATCCGGGTGCTCATGGCCGCGTTGTGCTCGGCCGCTTCACGCTGCAACTGGGCGAGCCTCGAACCCATCCGCCGGGCCGGAAGAACGAAAATGGGCAGCAGGACGAGCGCCAGCAGCGTGATCTGCCACGAGAAGGTGAGCATCACGGCCAACGTCAGCATCAGCGTGACGGCGTTGCCGACCACACTGGACAGCGTGTCGCTGAAAGCCCGCTGCGCGCCGATGACGTCGTTGTTAAGGCGGCTGACCAGTGCGCCCGTGCGGGTCCGCGTGAAGAAGGCCACCGGCATGCGCTGTACGTGGTCGAACACAGCCGTGCGCAGTTGAACGATCAGCCCTTCACCAATGCTGGCGGAGAGAAATCGCGTCACCAGCCCCAGCCCGGCCTCGGCGAGGGCGATCACGGCGATCAGGACGGCCAACCGAATCACCACGCCGCTGTCGGCGCCGTCGACGATCGCGTCGACCACCCGACCGGCGAGAACGGGTGCCGCCACAGTGAGGACCGCCGTCACCACACTCAGCAGCAGGAACCTGACGATCAAGGCGCGGTGTGGCCGTGCGAACTGCGCGATCCGCTTCAAGGTGGCGCGGGACAGCGGTCGCTCGTCCTGCGCGTTCATCGCGTGATGCAGAGACGTCCACGCGGCAAATTCCATGCTCATGCATTACCTCCGATATTGGAGGCTAGGACCTCACCCGAGCTTGAGGTCAAGTCACCACGCGATTCGGTGGCTACGGGTTGTTCACGTTAGCCGTAGCCCGTCACCACGTCGGTGCCGTCGACGACATCCGATACAGCGCTCAACGACGACGAGCTTGCGCCCGTGAGGCACTGGCGCGTGGAGCTTGGCCCACGATCATGGAGTTGTGGTGCCCGTTTAGGACACCAGCGGGCACTTTGTAACCCACCACAACTCCTTGATCGACGGCGAGGTCGTCGACGGCGAGGTCGTGGGGGCGGGGTCGTGGGGGCTGTCGAAGGCGGTCGTGAGCTGTTGCGGGTCGTTGTGCCCCTGCTGGCCGACGACGGCGCCACCTGGCTCGCGGGCCGACGCAGCGTTGCGGCCCGGAGCAGGCCGTCGTGAGCTGCTGCGGGTCGGGTGCGAGCCGCTGCGATCAGCTCTCTTCTCGACTCAGCCGGCATGCGCCCGGGACGTGCCGCTCGGCGCTTCGGCCTTCGCGGCGGGTGCCTGATCAACCAGCCTCCTAGGATGCTTTAGGCGGTGTGCGGTGGGCGACGGTATCGACCCGACATGGGTGATCGTTCTCGACTGGCCGCCCCTATGTTCGTCGGTGGTAGTGGTTGCGCCGGGGGAGTTGTTCGGGGTCGAGCCAGGCGGGTGGAATGAACTCCGGATGTCCGTCGTCGCCGAGCCGGACGACCCAGTCGGTCTGGTGGACGTGTCGATGGTGGTGGCCACAGAGGAGGACGGCGTTTGTCAGGCTGGTTGGGCCGCCGTCGGCCCAGTGTCGAATGTGGTGGGCGTGGCACCCGCGCGGTGGTCGGTCGCAGCCGGGGAACGCGCAGCCCTGGTCGCGGAGCACGAGGGCGCGGCGTAGCGGCCCGGTGATGAGTCGGCGTTGTCGGCCGACGTCGAGTGGTTGGCCGGCGCCGCCGAGGACGGTGGGCAGGATGGCGGCGTCGCAGGCGAGTCGACGCACCGTGTCCGGGGTGAGCTTTAGGCCGATGTCGAGTGCGCCGGTGGATAGCTGCCGGGTCAGCCCGTCGTAGCTGGTGGTGACGACGATCTGAGCGGAATCGCCACCGCTGTCGGGCAGCTCGCCGGTCCGGAGGGCGAGTCGGCACATGTCGGCGAGGGCGTCGTGGCGGCGTTGCCCGGGGGAGCGGGTGTCGTCGGGGCCGGATGGTGCGGTCAGTGGGTCGATGGCGGCGCGGAGCAGGCCGGCGGTTTCGGTGTCGAGGGTGCCCCTGAGTCGGAGTCGGCCGTCGGTTTGCTCGGACAGGGTGAGGTGACGGTCGCGGCTGGCGCGGCGTGCTTCGGCGTCGAGGGCGGCTTGGGCGGCGGCGTCGGCGAGGTCGGGGGCGACGTGGTCGAGGATGCGGGTGCCGAGTTTGCGCAGGTGGGTGGGGTCGAACTGCCCGGCCCAGTCGGTGAGCAGGCTGACGGCCTTGTCGGCGGCCTCGGTGCCGGCGGTGGCTTGCACGGTGGTGGCGGTGTCGACGATGACCCGGGCCTGGTCGAGGGTGATGTGCCCGTCGGCTAACGCTTGTCGTATCCCGGGCTTGCCGGTGTCGAGAGCCGTGGCGAGGTCGACGAGGCGGCGGCCGGCGGGGATGGTGAGTCGCAATCGTTCGCGGAGCCAGACCGTGGTGTTGGAGGCGCCCTGGGCGCGGGCGGTGCCGCGGCCGTCGACCTCGCGGATGAGGGTGAGGGTGACGGCGGCGAGGCGTTGCTGAAGGCGGTGCGCGGCGTCGAGCGCGGCGACCAGGTCGTGTTCCGGGAGGGCCCAGGCGGCGGCGTCGACGCAGGTGGCGATCGCGTCGTCTGCCAGCGCCAACTCCTCGACCATGACCCGAGACTAGAACAGGCGTACGACACTTTCAGTCACCAAGATCGATGGGCAGGTCGGTGCGCCGTGAGGCTTATGAATTTCCTCAAGGGTCCACCACCGTGCGTCTGCGGGCGTCATGCCGGACCGGCAGACTCGCATATTCGTTCGGGGCGAGTTCTCCCTCGGCGCGCCGGCCGCCGCCGGAGCGCATCACGGACCGTAGCCAAGGTGGGCTGGCGCCGACGTCCGCATCTGTCGAGATCAGTGCGCCGGCGACGAGCTTGCGCGAACAGCAGCTGCGGACGTGCGCGCTCAGCGCATGAGCTCAGCTGGCACTGCGAAATCCTCAGAGACGTAAAGGTCGGCGATGGCGCCATGATTGTCGGTGGCGCTTACGGCAGCGATCTTGTCAATGAGTGCGTCGTACTCGGGACCGGTCTTGCCCTGATAAGAGGTGTCCATGCGCCCCCATTCATCCCATGGCAGCATCTCGACCTTGTTCAGCGCGGCGAGGTCCTTGATGGCCTTTCCTCGAATCTCCGCGGGTCCCCAGTTCTCGGTGCCGTATACGCCGAACTGCGCGGCGTCGATGCGGCCGTATGTGGCGAAGCCACAGCGTGCCCGGGCCGCGATCCCGCGGTAGCGCAGCAAGGCACAGCTGAGCACGGCGAAGTGGCGGCAGGTGCCAATCACCCGCCGGTCAGGGGCGCGTGCGACAGTCAGCGGGGCTGGGTCCAGGCGAGCAAGGCACCGATGATGCCGTCGACAGGACGCAGTTGGTCCTCGGCGAACCGCTGCTCGGAGACCCCGAGCGCCTTTGCATCTGTGGGCTGGAGGACGAGGTCGTGAACAAGGTGGCAGATGTCGACGGGCTCACTCGGAAGATCGTCGAGCGCCGGCTTGTGGACCCGTGCCGATTGTCGTCAGCGGGCCTACCATGGCGTAATCGATCATCCCCGTTCTGCCGGCCATCGTAGGCACTGCTGCTAAAGACTCGCTGTCCCCCGGTCACGATGGTGGACGGCACCCGAGACCCCACCAAGAACCGGGATGTTCACGGGGCGCGTGGTGTCAGGCTGGTGGGTTGTGGTGGCCAGCGGCGTACCGACTCCAGGTGCCGCCGGCGTTGGTGACCTGCCGGGTGGTGGTTGTCGGGTGGAAGCCCAGGGCGTCGCCGACGACCGGGGCGGGTGCTTGCAGGACGAGTTGGCGTAGTGCTGCGATGCGCGCGGGGGGAAGTCGAGGTTCTGAAGCCGGTTCTTGGCGGTCAAGGCCTCGGGTGCGGCTCCTGGCCAAAGTCGCATGCGTTCGAGCTGGGCGATGGCGGGCTCTGCCAGGTGTTGCGAGGCCGGGCAAGGTGCGGATGGCGTGATCGAGCCGGCGGTGTGCTGCGGCGCGCACTCATGCTGGTGACCGACGCGCCATCACCCTTTGTGATGTCAATGCCTAGGTTCCATGTCACGCAACGAACTTAAAGACCTTGCCGTTGGTGGCCAGCGGCTGCGGAGTGCCGGCGAAGCGGTGAACGCCGACAGAGAACAGCACGCCGTCGGGGGCGTGGAAGGCCTGTTCGGCGAACCCGGCGTCGGCCAACCACGTTCGGATTTTTGGTGTCAGGTCGGGCGGACGTCGGGTCCTGGTCCAGATAACCGTGGCGTCTGCGGCGCAGAGCTTCGGCAGCGCGTTGATGGTGGCATGGGCGTCGGCGTCACTGATGTTGCCCAGGACTCCCGCCATGATGACGAGGTCGGCGGGCACCACCTGTCGGTAGGAGGCGAGGTCACCCGCGTCGGCCTGCATGACGGTCACCGTCTTGAGGTTTTCGGTGACTGCTCTGGTTCGCGCTGCGGCAACGTTGCGCGGGTCGTACTCGATCAGCGTGACATCGACCCGTGTGGCGTCGGGGCGGGTGGCCAGCACGTCCAGGACGTCTTGACCTTGACCGGCACACATGCTGACCACCGACACAGGCTTGCCCGGTCGCTCGTCGAACCACGCGGCGATGTGCTGCTGAACCAGCCGTAGCCGCCGTGCCAGCGGTGAGTCATCTTCGGCGTACGAGCTGTGCCATGCGTACCAATCCTTGCCGTCGTTCACGGAGACCAAGCCTGCCAGTCTCACCCGTGGCGGCGGTGTGGGCACGCCGATCGCGGCAAAGAGCCTTGCGGCGAGGTCGTCGGCGAACGGAAACTCCCGTGCCGGCGACCCCGCCACCACTCAGCGAGCTAGCCGATGCGGAACTGTTCGCCGTAGACGGCGAACGTCAGGGGCGTGTTGAGGTTGAAGTTGCCGTTGTTGAGGAACACCCGCTGGGCGGTGTCGACGCGGGAGGTGTCCGAGTGGGCCGCTTCCTTCCTCATCTCGAGGACCCGCTCGTCGAGGAAGGCGTTCAGCCAGGTCCGCTCGTCGCCGCCCTGGGCTGGCGGCTTGGCCCGGTTCAGGGCGCGGCTGCGGATCTGGCGCATGCCCTCGTACCCGTGCATGACCGCCGCGTCGTAGTAGGCGAACTGGCCGAGCGCCCGGACCTGGTCGTTCTTGCCGTCGCGTACCGATGGGTTGAAGTAGACCCTGTCGCGTTCGGCCTCCTGGGCGGCCTGGAAGACGGAGTCGTTGGCTGCGGTCCGCCAGTCGCGGGGGAAGTTGGGGTCGAGGCCCGAGTGTGACGGGGTGCCGTTGACGTTGCGCAGCGCTGGCAGGTAGCCGGCGAGCACGTTGCCCGGCTTGGTGCGGGTGTACGCCTCGACCAGTTCGAGCATGTCGCCGGTGCCGGAGCAGAAGCCGATGATGCCGGCGGTGTAGCCGCGCCCGTCGCCGATGTCCTCGATGTAGGAGAACTGCGCGCGCCAGTCGAGCGAGGAGTTCTCGGCGGCCGAGACGAGCTGCATGGCGACGTCCTTCTTCGCCGGGTCGTCGAGGTTGGTGCCGGTCGGGGTGGTGGGCGGGGGAGTGGTGGGGGTGCCGCCGCCCGGCAGGGTCCACCGCTGGTTCGTGGTGCCGCCGCACGTCCAGATCTGCAACCGGGCGCCGTTGGCGGTGCTCCGGTCGGTGACGTCGAGGCACTTGCCGGAGGCGGTGTTGACGAGCGCGCCGTTGCTGGCGGTCCACTTCTGCGCGCCGGTGTTGTTGCAGTCGTACAGCTGCACCTTGGCGCCGTTGGCTGTCGACGCGGCGGTGACGTCGAGGCACTTGCCGAGCGCTCGGATCGAGTTGTCGCTGTTCCCGACGGTCCACGTCTGGGCCGCGCTGCCGTTGCAGTCGTAGAGCTGGACGGCAGTGCCGTTGGCCGAGCTGGCGCCCGCGACGTCGACGCACTTGCCGCCCAGGCCGGTGATCGGGCCGGCGGTCGCGGCGCTCGCCGAGGGCAGGCCGTAGCCGACGGCGGCGACGCCGATCAGCAGGGTGCCCACGACGTAGGCGGCTGTTCTCTTGTGAACCATGGGTGTTCCTCGGGGAAGGGGCGGCGTGCCGCCAGCCGGTCGGTGCGCGGTGCCCTACGGCGCCGAACTGCCGCGCCGGGCCAAGCATCAGGAAACTGTATTAACAGATACCAGTACGTCGATTCGCCGTCAATCGACGACCGCGAGGCGTGACGGCCTCTGTTCATCCCGTCGTTGGCGGGACGTACCTGCCGGTGGCTATCGTCGGGCCGTAACTGATCAACGGGCCGGTCCGTCGGAACCAGCACCGTCCGACGGACAGAAGATGGTCATGGAGTCGAGTCTGCGCGCTCGGGTACGAGCCGGTGACCCCGGCGCGTTCGCCGAGCTGTTCGACGCGTACGCGCGCTCGGTGTACAACCACGCGTTCCGGCTGACCGCCGACTGGGCCACGGCGGAGGACGTCATGGCCGCGACGTACCTGCAGGCCTGGCGCTCCCGGGAGCGGGTGACCGAGGAGGGTGGGTCGCTGCGTCCCTGGTTGCTCGGCATCGCCACCAACGAGGCCCGTAACCACGCCCGCAGCAACCGTCGCTACCGCAGGGTGGCCGCCGCGCTGCTCGCCTCCGACTTCACACTGCCCGATCACGCCGACGAGGTCGCCGGCAGACTCGACGACAGCCGCCGCATCGCCGCCGCCATCGACGCGCTCGCCCGGCTGCGTCGATCCGAGCGCGAGGTGCTGACCCTGTGCCTGTGGGAGGGCCTCGACTACGAGTCCGCCGCGGAGGCGCTGGGTGTTCCGGTCGGTACGGTGCGCTCCCGGCTGTCGCGGGCCCGCGCCCGGCTCCGTACCCTCGTCGACGCGCCACCGCGCGCCGCGCGACCGCCGATCGTGGACGCCTCGCTCGTACGGGAGGGCAGCCAGTGAGCGCGCCGGACCCGGCCGAGTGGGCGAGGATCGCCCCCCACCCCGGCGACCAGGACCTGCCGGAGGGCCGGCACGAGGTGCACCGCCGTCGCCTGCTCGCGGCGATCACGCAGGAGCCGCGTACCCGAAGAAAGGCCTTCGTGTCGTCGCGGCCCGCGCTCGCGGCGGCCGCGTTGGTCCTGGTGGTGGCGGGGATCGGCGGAGGGCTCGCGCGCCGGTCCGGCGACGCGCCCCCGGCCGCGATCCCGTCACCCGAGGCGACCCGTCCGGCCGCTCGGCCGGCGCCGCCGGGCACGGCCGCCAAGAATCGTGGGTACGGCACCGTGCGCCACCTCACCGACACGGCCGACCTGGTGGTCCGCGGGGAGGTGGCGTCGGTGACGGACGGGCGGGCGGTCTACCGCGTGGCGGAGGTGCTGTACCGCGCCCCGGGCGCCCCGGTGCCCACCGAGATCATCGTGGCCGCCGAACTGGCCGGGACGGCCGGCCGGCCGAGCGTCCTCTACCTGGGCCTCGTCGACCCGGCTGCGCGCGTCTACCACCCGCTCGGCGGGGAGTTCGGGATCTTCGACCTCGCCGGGGAAACGGCCACCAGCCGGTCACCGGCGATGTCGGTGACCGGTCTGCGTAGCGAGGACGCCACCGCTGCGGGTCGCGCGTTCGTCACCACGCTTGCCGAGCTTCGTCAGCTCGCGCGCGAGCGGCGCTGACCCCCGAAAAGCTGAGCCCGAAAAAAATGGAACTCGGTGCCCGGGACGCACAGATAGAAGGCGTAAGCAGTGCCGCGTTCCGAGCGAGACGGCCCGGGACGGCACCGAGACGCGAGGAGCGTTCCATGGCAGTCGACCTTCGCCGTACCCGGCCGCTGTGGGCCACGGCCGCCGCCGTGCTGTCCGTCGCGGCCCTGGCCGCCTGCGGCAGCGGCGGTGACGCCGACCGGGCCGCCGGGCCCGCCCCGAGCAGCGCCGCCCCGAGCAGCGCCGCCACGCCGACGGACGTCGCGCCCCCGCCGATCAAGGGCAAGCTGCGTGGGTACGCCACAGTGCGGCAGCTCAGCGACACCGCGGACCTGGTGGTACGCGGTGAGGTCGAGGAGACCGGATTCCGGGTCGACGAGGTGCTGAGCGCGACGACCGGATCGACAGTGCGGGCCGGGGTGCGGATCACGCTCGCCCAACTGCCCGCCGGTGTGCCGGACATGGCGCACATGTCGAAGCTCGAGGCCGGCCAGGTCGTGGTGCTCTACCTCGCCCAGGACCCGGCGGCCTCGACGTTCCGGACGCTCAGCGGCGACTTCGGCGTGTTCGACCTGAACGGGTCCGGCGCGGAGGCCGTCGCCACGACCCGCTCGCAGACCATGGCCGTCAGCGGCCTGGACGCCGAGGACCCGGCCGCCTCCGGCCGCGGGTTCCGCACCACTCTCGGCCAACTGCGGGCCGTCGCCGCTCAGGCCAGGTAGGAGGAGTGGGCACGCGGACGGCACCCGCCGAGTGCCGTCCGCGTGGTCACTGTTCCCGGTAGGTGGCCAGGTCGAAGTCGGCGTGCACGCCGTCTCCACCCAGGTCCTGTACCCACAGGCCCAGGAACGCCCCCGTGAAGCCCCACGCCGCCGGCTCACCGTCGATGATCAGCGCGGCGTGCTCGTCGGACAGGATGGTCGCGTCCAACTCGACAGGTAGCCGCTGCCAACCGGCACCGAGGTCGTGGTCGAAGCGCACCGCCGGCCCGTCGAAGACGGCTCGCAGGCCGACCCGGGTGACACCGTCGACATCGACGGTCAGCTCGGGGTACGCGGTGCGCCGCCCGTTGTCGGAGCTGAGCAGCTCCAGCACCGTCCGGCCGTCGTCTGCCCGGGTCAGGTAGAGGTGGTGCCAGTTGAGCGTGTTGTAGTAGGCGGTGATCCCGGCGAGCTGACGGTGGTCGGCCGGTGCGAACTCCACAACGGTCTCCAGCGAGCACTCCCTCGCGCCGACGCGCCGCCCGATCAGGCTGGGTGCCTGTCGACCGACCGGCGACTGCCCGCCGTGGACCCGCAGGTACGACGGGCGGGTGCGCAGGTCTACCCAGTCCGGGGTGGCCGGCCGACGCAGCGTGGACCAGCACCGGCCCAGCTCGGGGGCGTCGAAGTGGTCCGTCTCGGGCTCCGCCGGCCAGGGGTGCGCGGGCAGGTCGGGTGCGACGACATCGTCCGCCGGCACCCCTCCGGCGATGCGCGGCCAGCCGCCCGACGGCCACTCGACCCGCTGGATCGCTGTCTCCCGACCCAGCACGCAGTTGCCCAGCGGGGAGTACGGGCGACCAACCAGGTGAGCCAGGTACCACTCGCCGTTCTGCGTGTGGACCAGACTGCCGTGCCCCGCCTTCTGCAACCGCAGGTCGGGCCGCCCGAAGGAGGTGAGCAGTGGCCCGTCCGGGTCCACCTCGTACGGTCCGAACAGCTCCCGGGACCGCGCCACGGTGACCTGGTGCTCCCAACTGGTGCCGCCCTCGGCGGTGATCAGCCAGTACCAGCCGTCGTGGCGGTACAGGTGTGGACCCTCGGTGACCCCGGCCGGGGAGCCGGTGAACAGGATGCGAGGGCTGCCGACCAGACGGCGTGCGGCACGGTCGTACTGCTGGATCTCGATGCCACCGAAGCGGTCGCGGCCGGGCCGCCAGTCCGCGCTCATGCCCAGCAACCAGGTGGTGCCGTCGTCGTCGTGGAATAGCGCCGCGTCGAACCCGCGCCCGTGCAGTTTCACCGGATCGGACCAGGGGCCGGTGATGTCCTCTGCGGTGACCAGGAAGTTCTGCGGATCCCAGTAGCCGCTGGCGAAGCTGGCCACGTCGCTGTAGACGAGGTGGAACTGACCGTCGTGGTACGTCAGGTCGGGCGCCCACACTCCGTTGGAGTCGCCGCATCCGCGCAGATCGAGCAGGCGCCGGTCGGTGATGATCCCACCCAGGCTGCGCCAGTTCACCAGATCACGCGAGTGGTGCACGAGCACACCCGGATACCACTCGAAGGTCGAGGTGGCCAGGTAGTAGTCGTCGCCGACGCGCAGGATCGACGGGTCCGGGTGGAAGCCGGCGAGGATGGGATTGCGGATCGACCGGATAGCGGTCGCCACGTTAGCGATGTCGGTCGACACGAGCACTCCTCTGGACGGGCTGTCTGGAACTTCCGGAAAATCGCGGTCCTGGATCACTGGAGGCCCTGCTTACGCTAGCCGCTCTTTTCGCAATAGGACAGAGGTCTTGACCGCTGGGACAACAGCTCGTAGCGTGCCGGCCATCGATCGGCATTACCGGCGAAGCATTGAAAGTTTCGGAGATCCATAGCTCCGCAGGGGGGACCGTGGGCACGGAGAACGGCCGAAACGTCACCATCGCCATGATCGCGCGGTTGGCCGGAGTCTCGGTGCCCACCGTCTCCCGGGTCATCAACGGCCGCTCCGACGTCGCCCCCGACACCCGGGAACGCGTCGAGGAGCTACTGAACCGTCACGGCTACCGCCGCCGCTCACCGTCACGGCGTACCGACGCCGCCCTCATCGATCTGGTCTTCAACGACCTGGACAGCCCGTGGGCCGTGGAGATCATCCGTGGGGTGGAGGACGTCGGCCAGACCAGTGGCGTCGGCACCGTCGTGTCGGCCATCCACTGGCGCATCTCCTCGGCCAAGCAGTGGCTCGACAACATGCGTACGCGGTCCACCGAGGGAATCATCTTCGTGACCTCGATGGTGAACCCACCGTTGCAGGCCGAGCTGCGCCGGCTCCACCTGCCGGTCGTCATCATCGACCCGGCCGGGGTCGACCCGCAGGAGTCACCCACCATCGGCGCCACCAACTGGGCGGGCAGCCTCAGCGCCAACCAGTACCTGATCAGCCTCGGCCACCGCCGCATCGGCTTCATCGCCGGCCCGCCGCACCTGATGTGCAGCCGGGCCCGGATGGACGGCTATCGGGCCGCCCTCGGCGCCGCCGGGATCCCCATCGACGACGCCCTGATCCGCCCCGGCAACTTCTACCACGAGGCCGGCTTCACAGCGGGTACGCAACTGCTGGCCCTGCCCGACCCGCCCACCGCCATCTGCGCCTCCAGCGATCAGATGGCCCTCGGCGTCTATGAGGCGGTCCGTAAACGGGGTCTGCGGGTGCCCGACGACGTCAGTGTGGTCGGCTTCGACGATCTGCCGGAGGTGCGCTGGTGCTCGCCACCGCTGACCACCGTCCGGCAACCCCTGGCCGAGATGGGCATGCTGGCCGCGCGGACCGTGCTGCGCCTCGCCAGCGGCGAGAGGACCGAGAGCCCCCGGGTCGAACTCGCCACCGAACTCATCGTCCGCGACAGCGCCGCACCAAGACGCTCGTGACCTTGCCTAGTCGATGCGCAACGCGTCGTCGACGCCCGTCTCCCGGCGGCCGAGGTGCGCCGGATCCCGACCGGAGAGCAACTCCAGCGCTGCCTTCAGGCAGGCGCCGTTCTCCCGGTACGAACTGAACCACCACGTCTGGGCGTACCGCTTCGCGCTGTCGTCGCCCACGCCGTTGGCGTCGATGCCGAGGCGGCGGCACAGTGCCACGGCCCGCGGAAGGTGGAAGGTCTGGGTCACCACAGTGGCTCGCCGCACCCCGAAGATCCGCTCAGCGCGCGCACACGAGTCGTACGTGTCGAAGCCGGCGTAGTCCGGCACCACCTTGTGCGCTGGTACGCCCCGCTCCACCAGCCATGTCCGCATCGCGGCGGGCTCGTTGTAGTCGGCGTTCATGTTGTCGCCGGACACCAGGATCGCCCGCACCTTGCCGGCGTCGAACAGCCGCCGCGCGATCTCCAACCGGGCGGCGAGGACGGGTGAGGGCGTGCCGTCGGCGTCCACCTTGGTGCCCAGGACCAGGGCGACCGGGGCGTCCGGCACCTCGGACTCGCCGTAGAGGTGGCCCTCCGCGGTGTCGCGGATCCACGTCACGCTGGCCACCGTGCCGCCGGTCAGCACCACGATCCCCACCACGAGCGCGAGGACCGTACGACGGACCAACGGGTGCTCCCCGTACCAGCGTCTGGCCGCGCCGAATCGTCCCCGCATGCCGCAAGGCTATTCGGCCCGCGCTCACGACTGTCGTCGGCGTCGCTGTCGACCTGATGCCGTAGCCGAGTCATCGATTGTCTATGGACAATCGCTCACTGTTAACGCTAACGTGACGGACAGTCGTCAACGCTTGACCGATCTCAGGCCGCCGTGACGGAGCTGTCGCCATTGGCCCGAGGCGTGACGGATGACGATCGTGGCGTGGGGCGGGTGGCACGTGGCCGGCGCGAGACGGCCCGAGACCACCACCGGGCGACCCGCGCGCCACGCGGCCGAGGCGTGAACGGCCACCGGGATTCCAGGGCACCGCAGCAGCCGGGACAGTCGTGCGACGACAACCGGCCCGCCCACCTGCCCAGCGCACCCCGCTGAGCAGTGGCCCACAGCTGGGCGCCCTGATGGCGACCGTCGATCCCGGCCCTGGCCGCCGGGTTGCGTCCCGCTGTTCGGAGTCCGGGCCCGAGCAGCGGGACGCACACCCGCACGACAACCGACGGGGTACGCCGCCGTCGGTCACCGCGTCAGCTTCGGGACCACCGCTGGCTGTTCGAGCCGTTGCAGCTCGACAGGACCGCAGGGGTGCCGTTGGCGGTTCCGGCGGCGTTGGGCGTCAGGCACAGGCCGGACTGCGCGCCGGTCACCGTGCCATCGGTGTTGACGTTCCACTGCTGGTTGGTGCCGCCGTTGCAGTCCCAGATGATCACCCGGGTGCCGGGCGAGGTTCCGGCGCCCTCGGCGTCCAGGCACTTCGTGCCGTACGCCTGGAGTTGTTTCGCGGCGGTCGACGTCCACTGCTGGTTGGTGCCGCCGTTGCAGTCCCACAACGTCACTTGGGTGCCGTTGGTCTGCGACCGCGACGGGACGTCGAGGCAGCGGTTGGCGGCCGCGTTGCGCAGTGGCGCCGACGTGCCGCCGGGTGGCGGCGTGGTGGGGCTCGTGGTGTCGAAGCCGAGGAACCGGATGGCCTGCGCGGCGTCGAACGGGATGGAGTGGCCGTACCCCTGGAAGCTGATCGCCTCGACGGGCGCCGTGCCGCCGGTGCCTCCGTACCGGGTACGGGTGGCGCTGGCCTGCGGGGAGTCGGTGAAGCTGGGGATCTGCGACACGCCCAGCACGTTGGTCCACTGCTTGATCTGCTCGCCGAAGTTGACGTAGCTCAACGTGGTGTCCGTGGTGCCGTGCCAGATCTGGAACCGAGGACGCTTGCCTGAGTAACCGGGGTAGGCGTTGCGGACCAGGTCACCCCACTGCTGCCCGGTCCTGACGATCCGGCCGCCGGAGCACTCGCTGTTCCACTCCGCGCCGTTGGTGGTGGCGAAGCACCCGAACGGGACCCCGGAGGAGCTGAACCCGGCGTGGAACACATCCGGGTAGAGGCCGACCATGACGTTGCTCATCATGGCGCCGGAGGAGAACCCGCCCACGCCGATCCGGTTGGCGTCGACCGGGTAGCGGCTCCGGACGTGGTCGACCATGGACTTGAGGCCCACCGGGTCGCTGCCGCCGTCGCGCCGCAGGGCCTGCGGTGACGATACGTCCCAACACTTGCTGCTCCGGGTCACCGACGGGTAGATCACGATGAAGCCGTAGCGGTCGGCGAGGGCGCTCAGGCCGAAGCCGCTGTGCACCGCCGGACCGCTGCCGGTGCAGTAGTGCAGGGCGAGGAGCAGGGCCGGCTGGGCCGCGACCCGGTCCGGCACGTACAGGTGCATCTGGAGGTTCGTCGGGTTGGTGCCGAAGTTGGTCACCTGGGTGAGCGTCGCGGCCGACGCCGGGGTGGCGACCGTGACCACTGCCGTCATCGTCGCCAGGGCCGTCGCCAGCGTGGCGGCCAGCAGTGCGATCCTTGATCTCATCGGCGGTTCCTCTTGTCGTGAGTCGGGGACCCGGCGGCAGCACGGCGGTCCGGCGCAGGCGGATCGACGACGGCGCCAGGGGGCCCCGGGGCGCGCGACGTCCGCCGCGCGTCACCGGCGGCTGCTGACGGAACCTGATGCGACGTCCACCTGCCCCGGGGACGTCCTGACCACTGAGGTCGAACCAGCGAGGGACCTCCCGGTGAGCCGCGGACGCTGACCGCCTCGCATCGACTGTGAGCGATAACATGCCGTTCGTCAAGCTGTA
Source organism: Micromonospora sp. NPDC049089 (assembly GCF_040648775.1). Lineage (NCBI taxonomy): Bacteria > Bacillati > Actinomycetota > Actinomycetes > Micromonosporales > Micromonosporaceae > Micromonospora > Micromonospora sp. NPDC049089. Next base: position 8,839 of record NZ_JBEZEH010000093.1, on the reverse strand, counting down.
ACGTTCGACGACTGTCGATCTCATGTCGGGGCGTTCACGGCTTCCACCGCTGGAGGGTGGATGTCACAATGAGGGCGGCGCTCACGTGGTCACCGCTGAGCCCGGGGGAGGGCCTTCCGCAGGAAGCGGACGGTGGGCACGAACCCGGAGGCCGTCTCATGACCCATCTGCCAGACGCTACTGCCCTCTCCGGCATCGTCGAACTGCTCGGCGGCGTGCTGCAACTCGCCGCCGCGGTCGTCACTCTGCTGGCCGCCGTGAGTGTCCGCGGGCGTCGCTCCGGGCGCGGGGAGCGCGGCGAAGACGACGTCTGACGCATCTTGAGATTGTCCAACCGACAGTGCCATTGTGGTACGTCGATGAAGAGCCGCGCGCGGGGCTGACGTCCGTCCACTGGGCAGCCGGGATCACATGTGATCTCGGGGGGCGGTGACACGAGCGATGGACCAACCCGAGTCTGCCGTCCACGAGATCGCCCGTCACCGGTTCGCATCCTGACCGGTCGGGCGGCTCCTCTGCGCGAAGGAACCCCGCCCATGCGTAAACCGAAGACCCGAGCAGCACTCCTGGCGGGCCTGCTGCTCGCCGCGAGCGCGCTCGCGGGCGTCAACCCACCAACCGCCAGCGCGGCGGCCGACCCGGTCACCGTGACCGTCAACACCCGCGCGGGACTGGCGAGCGTGCCGGACACCGCTCTCGGCGTCAACCACGCCATCTGGGACTCGAACCTCGGCACCGCCGAGACGTCGGACCTGCTCAGAGATGCCGGTGTGCAGATGATGCGCTACCCCGGCGGCTCGTACGCCGACATCTACCACTGGAGGGACCACACCGCGCCCGGCGGTTACGTCGCGCCGGGGACCGACTTCGACACCTTCATGGCGGCGGTCCGGCGCGTCGGCGCGCAGCCGATGATCATCGCGAACTACGGCACCGGCTCGCCCGCCGAGGCAGCCGACTGGGTGCGGTACGCCAACGTGACCAAGGGCTACGACGCGCGTTACTGGACCGTCGGCAACGAGAACTACGGCAACGGCCACTACGGATCCGCGTGGGAGGCCGACGACCACCCCGACAAGAGCGCCACACAGTACGCGAGGCTGGTCGTCGAGTACGCCGACGCGATGAAGGCTGTCGACCCGAGCATCAAGGTCGGAGCGGTGCTGACCATGCCGGGCAACTGGCCGGACGGGATCACCGCCGGCAGCGATCCGGGCCCGTGGAACCAGACAGTGCTCTCCATCGCCGGCCCGAAGATCGACTTCGTGGACGTGCACTGGTACCCGGGCGGCACCGCCGCCGAGTCGCTGGCCCGCGTCAACCACCTCCCCGACGCCACCTACCTGCTGCGGCAGCAGCTCGCCAGGTACGCCGGCCCGAACGCCGACCGCATCGGCATCAGCTTCACCGAGCTGAACGTCGACGCCGGCCGGAACACCCAACCGGCCGCCCTGTTCCTCGCCGACGTCTACAGCGGTCTGCTGGAGAACGGCGTCTTCACCGCCCACTGGTGGAACGTGCACAACGGCATGGGCACCGTGACGCAGGTGGCCGGTCAGACCGACTACGGCGACTTCGGGATGCTCTCCAGCGGAGCCTGCACGGAGGACGGCTCGGTCTGTCAACCGCCGCTGAACACACCGTTCGCGCCGTACCACGGGCTGAGCATGATGAAGCTCTTCGCGAAGACCGGCGACCAGTTCGTTCGCGCTGGTACCGACGAGCCCCTGGTCACCGCCCACGCCGTCCGCCGGAGCAACGGTGACCTCGCCGTGCTTCTGGTGAACAAGGACCCGGACAACGACCACCCGGTCACCATCGACTACTCCGGGTTCACCCCGTCGACCGTCGCGCCGACGGTGTCCACCCTCACCAACGGGGCCACCGGCATCGTCACCAGCCAGTCCGGCTCGGCGACCAGCCGGACGCTGCCCGCGTACTCGTTGACGACGCTCGTGCTGCGTGCGGCCGGCACCACCGCCGGACGGCCGACGGCACCGGGCCAGCCGACCGCGAGCGGCGTCACCGACCGCGCCGCGACGATCACCTGGCCGGCGTCCGCCCCGGGCGCCAGCCCGATCGCCAAGTACGAGGTGCACCGGCAGTTCGGCGCGGTCAGCGAGCAGGTCGGCGAGACGACGAGCACCTCGTTCACCGTCGACAACCTCGTGCCGGGCAGCAGGTACACAGTCAACGTGTTGGCCCGCGACACCGCCGGGCGGGTCTCCTGGGCCTCACCGCCGCTGACCTTCGCCACCGGCAGCCCTGCCGCCAGTACGTGCACCGTCCGCTTCAGCGCCAACAACGACTGGGGCAACGGTTACATCGGTGGCGTCGAGATCATCAACAACGGGTCCAGCCCCATCAACGGCTGGACGCTCACCTGGACCTGGCCCACCGGTTGGCAACAGGTGAGCAGCGGTTGGAGCGCCACCTGGGAACAGGTCGGCACCGCGGTGCGGGTCACGCCCACCACCGACAACCGGCAGATCGCCGCCGGCGGCACGGTGAGCGCCGGCTTCGTCGGCGCGTACGGCGGGCCGAACGTGCTGCCCACGGCGTTCACCCTCAACGGCACCATCTGCGCCACCGGCTGACGCCGCGACGGTCGGCTGGCCCGTTCGTCGGGTCAGCCGGCCGTCCCTGCTATCCGCGCTCGTGTCTGCCCGGGGTGTGCCCGAAGGCCCGGCGGAAGACGTCGATGAACGCGCTGGCGGAGGACCATCCACACCGATGCGCCACGGCGGTGACCGGAACATCCTCGGCCAGCATCACCAGAGCACGGTGCAGCCGCAGTTGGGTACGCCACTGCGGGAAGGTCATGCCGAGGTCGGAGCGGAACAGGCGGGACAGCGTACGGTCGCTTCCGCCGACCTGCCTGCCGAGCGCGGCCAGGGTGCGGTTGTCGGCCGGGTCGGCGTACAGGATCGCGCAGAGTGCCTTCAGTCGGGGCTCGGTGGGCGTGGGCAGGCGCACGGGCTGCGTGGCCGAGGACCGTAACTGGTCGAGCAGAACGGCCCGCAGCCGCGCACGCGCGGGGCTGTCATCCTGGGGTGCGCGGGTGTAGGCGAGGATCAGCTCGCGCAGCAGCGGCCCGACGGCCAGTACGGTCGGCTCCGTCAGATTCAGCGGGTCCTCGGTCGCGGGCAGGCCGATCAGGTGCAGTTCGAGTGCGCCGTGGGCCTGGTGCGCGTGCGCGGTTCCGGCGGGCACCCAGATGGCGCGGCTGGCGGGGACGACCCAGGAACCCGCGTCGGTGGTAATGGCCAGCACGCCACGGGCGGCGTAGACGATCTGATGGTCGTCGTGGCGGTGCACGTCGATGACGGACCCGGACGCCAGCTGCTGGGCGCGAGTCGGTGCCACCGGCCGATGGCGGATTTTCGTCATTGGTTGGCAGATTATCGGAAGCCCGACAGGCCGGGAAGCGGCGAGCATAGCGGCGTGCCGAGAAACAGAACGATCATCCTGCTATCCGTCGGGCATGGTTGCGTGGACGTCTACCAGGGGGCTGTGGCGGCGCTCATACCGTTCTTCATCGCCGAGCGTGCCTACACCTACGCGGCAGCTTCCGGCCTTGTGCTCGCCGCCTCGCTGCTCTCCTCGGTGGCGCAACCGCTGTTCGGTGCGCTGACGGACCGGTGGGCAATGCCCTGGCTGTTGCCACTGAGCACGATCCTGGGCGGACTGGGAATCGCATGCAGCGGAATCACCGGTTCGTACCCGATGACGCTGGCGTTCGTGGCCGTCTCCGGGATCGGAGTCGCGGCGTACCACCCCGAGTCCGCCCGGGTCGCGCGGATCGCCAGCGGCGGAAGCCACGCCGGGATGGGTTGGTTCTCCCTCGGCGGCAACCTCGGCTTCGCCGTAGCGCCCATTCTGGTCGCCGCCGTCGTCGCCAGCCGCGGTCTGCGACTCACTCCGTTGCTCGTGGTGCCGGCCCTCGCGGGCAGCGTGCTGTGCCTGCCCGTCCTTCGCGCGCTGCGTCCGACGACGGGGGCCGGTTCCGACACTCCGCGGTGGATCGGGACCGACGACAGGGCGTCGTTCGGCCGGCTGTCGCTGGCCGTGGTCTGCCGCTCCATCGCGTTCGCGGGTCTGAGCACATTCCTGGCGCTCTACGCGCCGCAGCGCACCGGCGGGGGAACCTCGGCGGGAACGGCGGCGCTGGTGGTGCTCTACCTCGGTGGAGCGGTGGGTACGGTGCTCGGGGGCAACCTGGCCGGCCGCTGGGACCGGGTCACCGTCGTGCGCTGGTCGTACCTGGTGAGCGTCGCCGCCGTCGCGGGGGTAGTGCTCGTCCCCGGGCCGGCGTTCTATCTGTTCGTGGCGCTCACCTCGGCCGGGCTCTACATTCCGTTCTCTCTCCAGATCACCCTTGGCCAGGACTATCTTCCGACCCGCGTCGGCACCGCGAGTGGCATCACACTGGGCCTGGCCGTCAGCGCCGGCGGCCTGGTCAGTCCACTCATCGGCGGTGTCGCCGACGCGATCTCCCTCCAGGTCGCCCTCGCCCCGCTGATTCTGATGCCCGCGCTCAGTTGGCTGCTGTTCCGTACCCTCCCCGAGCCTGCCCCGCCGAGGCGCTGAAGCAAGCACGTTCGGGTTGGCACCTGACGCACTCCCCGAAGTGTGTGATGTCTGTGAGTCATCACGATGACTCACAGACATCACGCTCGTCCGGGAAGGGTCGGCCCCCACAACAGCCGCCGCAGTCAGCGCCCCTGGCGCATGATGACGGTGGCCGAGCCGGTGTCGTCCGCCCACGGGTCGAGCACGAGGGTGTACGTGCCGCGCTTCGGCAGCGGACCCGTCTCGAACCGGCCGGTCCCGCCGATGATGCAGCCGCTGCCCATCGGGTCGCCGTCCGGGCCGGTCAGGAGCAGGATGCCGCACCGGTCAGGCAGACTCCCGGCAGTCACCACGACGGTGACGCGACGACCGGCGTCGGCGGTGAACCTCAGCCGGCTCACCGCACCCGGTCTGCTGACGGTCAGGGTGGCGGCTCGGCCGTCCGCGACGCTGTCGGCCTCCTCGTCGTGAGCGTCGCGTAGCCGCACGTCCGCCGAGCCGGTGTCGGTGGAGGTCCCGTCGACCTCCAGCACGTACCGGCCGGTGGCCGGCAGGACGAACCCGTCGACATGTCCCTGGCCGCCGATCACGCAGCCGCTGGTCACCTGTTCACCGGCCGGGTCGCGCAGGCGCAGCAGGTTGCACCGGTCCGGCACTGTGGCGTCGGTGACCTGGAGGAAGATCTTCTGACCGGCGCGGCCGTCGAAGGCCAGGCGGCTGACCGCGCCCGGTTGGGCGAGCGTCGCCCGGACCGCGGGCCCGTCCAGCGTGAGCGTCTTCTCCTCGTCGGTCACCGCAACGACCCGTACGGTTGCCCGACCGAGGTCGGCATCCCACGGATCGAGCACCACCTGATGGTCGCCGGTGGCCGTCAACGTGGTCGTGTCGATGAAGCCGGCACCGGAGATGACACAGCCGGTCGCCAGTTGCCGGCCCTGCGGGTCGAGCAGCAGCAACACGCCGCAGCGATCCGGCACGGTGGCGGCGGGTACCTCCACGAAGATCTTCTGACCGGCCCGGCCCGGCACCTTCGTCGCGGCCGTGGCGCCGGCCCGGGTCACCTCCAGCTCGACATCACCGGCGGCAGGCACGTCGCGCTGCGCGCGGGCGGCGTCCTCGGCGAACGCCACCTGCCCGGTGAGGCCGACGTCGAGCACACAGTCGGCGAAAATCTGCGGGTCGGTGACACCGGCGCGCCGGCAGACGAGTTCGGCGGTGGCCCGGTTGGGCAGGTCCCCGACGGTGAGCAGTCGGTCCGGGAACCGCCGGTCGGTGAACGTGCCGGTGTTCTGCCCCGGCTCGTAATCGAACAGCGACCGTTGCGCCTCGACGCGCCAACTGTCGGCGAAGCCCGGGTACAGCGCCTCGAAGGTGGGCGGCTGCGCCACCCGCTTGCCGTTGCGGACCGTCAGGTCGTCGCCGGGGTCACCGTCATGGTCGCCGAGCAGACCCTGCAGCGTCCCGGCCCAGGCGGTGGGCGCGCTGACGCTCACGCTCAGCCCCCACACCCCGATCGGCTGCGCGGTCAGTCGCGCGCCGCCCGGCCACTGCACTGTCACAGTGCCGTCTCCCCAGGTGGTGACGGTGCCACCGTGCGGCAGCTTCACCCCGTCCGGCGCGGACACCGGCGCGGCGCCGTTCACCCGGACCGCAGGACCGTCGGGTGTGGCGTACACGCCGACCCGGTCACCGGCCACCCGAGCGGCGACTGCCGAGTTGACGGCCACCACCGAGCTGGCCGGGAACATCGTCTGTCGTACCTGGACCTCGAAGTCGTCGGTCGTCGAGCGGGTCAGGACGAACTCACCGGCGGCCTGGAAGTCGTAGCGCAGACCGTCGTAGGTGAGCAGGTGCGGGTCGCCGTTGCTGTTCGCGCACCGGTAACCCTTGCCGATCACCGAGATCGAACAACCACCGCCACCGGGTGGTCGGGGCTTGGGCTGGTCGCAGTCCTTGCCGTTGGACGGGAGTTTCACACCGCTGTACGTCGTGCGCAGCGGCACACCGACCGCCTTGCGGTACGCGTTCTCCGCCAACACCGCGTGCACCTCGGCCGGGTCCGCAGTGCTGGCCTGTTGACCGCCCTGCGTGCAGAACTGGCCCCGGTCGGTGTCGTTCACCTCGTCGAGGGCATGGTTCATCTCGTGGATCAGGGTGGCGCACTGGTCCTCGGTGAAACCCGTTCCCTCCTCCGACAGCGCCCGCCCGTCGTTCTCCGGCACCCAGTTGATCTGCACGTCACTGCCCGGGACGTACGTGGTGGTGCTGCTCTCCGAGCCGAAAATGGGTCTACGCACCTTGATTTGCTTGCCGGAGCGTTCCAGCTCGTCGAGCACGGCGCCGTTGCCGGAGCCGCGGATCTGTCCGACGCAGCCTGCGTACTCGGCTTGCAGGTCGTCGTTGACGCTGACCACGGCGGACGCCGCCTGTGGGGCGAGCAGCACCAGGACGCCCGCCAGCACGACGCCCATTCGCACTCGGCTCCGCAACCCGGTCACCCGCCCCTCACCTCGAACGCGACAGTGCCCTGCTCGGCCGTCGCGGCGCAGGCGTCCGCCGGCACACCGCGCAGCGGCGCTCGCAGGTAGCCCAGGACCAGCCGGTACGCCCCCGGTTGGTCGACCGGCCACCACGTGACGGTGGCCCCGCCCCGCCCGTCCGGCGCGGAGGTGGTCAGCGCCGCGCCGACCGGGCTCTGCGGGTCGCTGCCCAGCGTCAGCTCCACCGACCCACGCGGGGGCACCCGTACGAGGTTCTCGATCAGGTACGCGGTGAAGTCCCGGTAGTAGGCCGCGCCGCCGATCGCGGGCGCCACCGCCGTGCCGTCGCGGGTCAACGACATGACCGTCACCGCCCCGTCCGGCACCCGACTGAGCTGGCACTCGGCGTCGCGGTTGTTGACCAGCCTCAGCCGCAGACTGATCTGCTCACCCACCCGGTACGACGGCTGCGACGCGCTGACCGTCAGGCCGACAGTCGCCGTGCCGCTGGTCGGTGTCGGTGACGGACGCGACCGTCTGCACCCGGCCGTGGTGACCAGCAGCAGTACGGCGAGACCGCCGGCGATCACCACCGTCCCTGCGCGGGGTACGCCCATGGGCCGCGAGCCTCCTCCGGGTGCCGACGGTCGGCACAGATCCCGGCCAGCCTGCGCCGAAGGGTGCCGCGAGCGCTGTCGCGATCCGGCCCGGCGGATGTCCGCTAGCCGACCCGGAGGGCCGAAAATCGATCATCGCGGGCGTTATGCTGCGGGACCGGACAGCCGGGGGAGAGGTGGTCGATCATGACGCAGTCGCAGTCGCAGTCGCAGTCGGAGGCAGCCCTGCAACCGGACAGGCCGAACGCGGCGCGGATGTTCGACTACTACCTCGGCGGGAAGGACAACTTCGCCGCCGACCGGGCCGCCGCCGAGATGGTGTTGCAGGTGGCGCCGTGGATGCCCGAGGCTGCCCGGCAGGGTCGTGACCTGATCGCCCGGACGGTCCGGCACCTCGTGCAGGAGAGGGACATCCGACAGATCATCGACCTCGGGTCCGGGCTGCCGACCCGGGACAACGTCCACGAGATCGCGCACCGCATCGACCCGGACGTGCGGGTCGTCTACGTCGACAACGATCCGGTGGTCTCCGCGCACGGCCGTGCGTTGCTCGCCGACTCGCCGACGGTGTCGGTGGTCCAGGCCGACCTGCGCGACCCCGAGCAGGTGCTCGACCACCCCGAGATCAGCGCCGCGATCGACTTCGAAAGCCCGGTCGCGGTACTGATGATGTTCGTGCTGCACCTGGTGCCCGACGAGCAGGACCCGCAGCGGTTCGTGGCCACCTACCGCGACGCGCTCGCTCCCGGCAGCTACCTGGCGCTGTCGCACGCCAGCACCGACACGCACCCCGACCTGATGGCCCGGATCTCCGCGATCTACGCGCGAGCGAACAGCCCCTTCGTGCCGAGGAGCCACGCGGACGTCTCCCGGTTCTTCGGCGACTTCGTCCTGGAGTCGCCCGGGCTGGTCAACATGTGGCCGTACGCCGAACCGCCGGCCACCGAGGACCCACAGGTCGCCCGCACCGGCTACAGCGGCGTCGCCCGCAAACCCTAGGCCGGCCTGGTTCGCTCGGCCGAACTAGGGTTTGCGGCCTGTGCCGCACGACGCCGATGTCCGCCCTGGCAACGGCGTGTTGGGTGTTGCACCGGACGGACGAACCGGCTTGCCTGCGCCTGCACGGAATCCGCCGTTGAGCGCCGCCCCACCACCAGATCTTGGACAGTT
>NZ_JBEZEH010000092.1:0-25431 GCF_040648775.1 Micromonospora sp. NPDC049089 | reverse complement strand
CGCCGCCTGGACTCCGCTTCGGCTCGACCGAGGACTTGGACACACGCCCAGGCCCTGATCCGTCGTCCGCGTAAGCGGGCGGCACCCTGCCGACACCGCCCGGGCACGGCAATGCCCGGGCGGTGTCGGAGGTGACTGGCAGGATGAGCTGCGTGCGGTTCCTCGATCTGGCAGCCACCTCCGCCGCCGTCGGCGCCCCCCGCGGCCGACGCGCCAAGGTGGAGCTGCTCGCTGACGCGCTGCGCCGGCTCGACCCCGGCGAGGTCGAGCCCGGCGCCGGCTATCTCGCCGGTGAGCTGCGCCAACGGCAGACCGGCGTCGGCTACGCGAGCCTGCGTGACCTGCCGCCGCCGGCCGCCGAGCCGACGTTGACGGTGGCCGGCGTGGACGCGGCCATCGCGCAGATCGCCGCGGTGCACGGCTCAGGCTCACAGGCTCGGCGTCGGGCGCTGCTCGGCGCCCTCTACGCGGCGGCGACGACCGACGAGCAGCGGCTGCTCACCGGCCTGTTCAGTGGCGAGCTACGGCAGGGCGCCCAGGCCGGCCTCCTCGCGGACGCGGTGGCCCGGGCCGCCGAGGTGCCGGTCGCCACGGTCCGCCGGGCGCTGCTGCTCGCCGGTGATCTCCGGGCGGTGGCGGTGGCCGCGCTGGCCGGAGGGGCCGCCGAGTTGGCCGGCTTCGGTCTACAGGTCGGCCGCCCGCTGGCGCCGATGCTCGCGCAGAGCGCCCCCTCGGTCGACGAGGCGCTCGCCGCGACCGGCACGCCAGCGGTGGTCGACGTGAAGCTCGACGGCATCCGCATCCAGGTGCACCGCTCCGGCACCGACATCGCCGTGTTCACCCGCAGCCTCGACGAGATCACCACCCGGGTGCCCGAGGTGGTCGCCGCGGTCCGTGCCCTGCCGGGCCGGGAGTTGGTCCTCGACGGCGAGGCGATCGGCCTGGACGAGACCGGCCGCCCACTGCCGTTCCAGCAGACGTCGAGCCGGGCCGCCCGACGCACCACCCCCAGCACCACCGGGCGCACACCTGTCGCTCCGGCGGTGCTCGCGGCGGCTGCCAGCACGGGCGCCACGGTGCTCACCCCGTACTTCTTCGACCTGCTGCACCTCGACGGCCAGGATCTGATTGACAGTCCCGGCCGGGAGCGGTGGGCCGCCCTCGCCGGTTCGGTGGATTCGTCGCTGCTGGTCGGTCGCATGGAGGTCGACGGCCCGGAGCAGGCCGCCGCCGCGTTCGCCGCCGCGCTCGACGCCGGGCAGGAGGGCGTTGTGGTCAAGGCGCCGGACGCCCCCTACGACGCCGGCCGGCGCGGTGCCGCCTGGGTCAAGGTGAAACCGCGGCACACCCTCGACCTGGTGGTGCTCGCCGTCGAGTGGGGCAGCGGCCGACGCAAGGGCTGGTTGTCCAACCTGCATCTGGGTGCGCGTGACACGCGCACCGGTGACTTCGTGATGCTCGGCAAGACGTTCAAGGGGCTCACCGACGAGCTGCTGCGGTGGCAGACCGAACGATTCCTCGACCTCGCCGTAGAACGCGGCGACTGGGTGGTCCGGGTCCGGCCCGAGCAGGTGGTGGAGATCGCCTTCGACGGGGTGCAGACGAGTTCGCGCTATCCCGGTGGGATGGCGCTGCGGTTCGCCCGGGTGGTCCGCTATCGCGACGACAAGTCCGCCGCCGAGGCGGACACCATCGACGCGGTCCGCGCCATCCACGCCGGCCGCGTCACCAGCTGACCGGGCGAGGTCAGGCGGAGGCGGTCGGCGTCGGCTCGGCGGCCCGGTCCAGCGGAGCCGGGGTGGTGCCGATTCCGGCGGCCCGGCGGGCCTCCCGACGGGCCACCCAGCCGTAGCCGAACAGCGCCATCACCGCGAACAGCCACCACTGCACGACGTAGCCGAAGTTCTGCCAGTTGTTGGCGTGCCCGACCGGCACCGCCTTGAACACCGGATCGGCTGCCGGGGTCTGCTCGTCAAGCAGCACGTAAGCGCCGTAGACCGGGTAGGGAAGCTCGCCGGCCAGCCGCGACACCCCGATCCGCCGGATCTCCAGCAGCCCGTCGCGTCGGGCCACAGCGCCGGCGCCGCTCTCGGTCTCGTGCACCCGGCCGACCACAGTCACATCTCCGGTCGGCGCGGCCGGCACCGACGGCTGGGCGGTCGCCCCACCGGGCGCCGGCGGGATCCAGCCCCGGTCCACCAGCACCGCCGTGCCGTCGGCGAGCACCAACGGGGTGAGCACCTCGAAACCGACCCGGCTGTCCACCGTGCGGCCACGGACCAGCACGGTGTTCGTGGGGTCGTACCGGCCGGTGACGGTGACCCGGGTCCAGACCTTGTCCTCGGCGGGGGCCGGACCGGCCGTCCCCGCGCCGCCGGCGGGAGCGCGCAGCGCGTCGATGAGCGGCACCGGAGCCATCCGCTGGCCCGCGTCGATCCGCTCGTTGACCTCGGTGCGCCCCCGGTAGCGGTCGAGCTGCCAGTTGCCGAGGAACACCATGACGGCGGCCGCGACCAGGGTCAGCGCGAGAGCGCCCAGCCAGCGTGGGCTCAGCAGGAACCGGTACACGGCACCGAGGCTACTCGTATGACCGGCGCCACTGACCTGGACCGGGCCGGACGGGCCGGGACCGGCGCCCGGGGGTCCGGCCAGGGCCGGGCCGGGCACCCCGGTTGGCGGTGCTCGCGCCTCCAGCCGGGCGGGTATCGTCACGCCGACGGATCGGCCTCGGTCGTCCCGTCGCGTACCCGCCGCCGCTCGCGAGGAGTCGATGATGACCGTCGTGCCGCGCCTGGTGCTCAGCGCGCCGTCCTCCGGGCACGGTAAGAACGCGCTGGCGATCGGGCTGCTAGCCGCCCTGGCCGAGCGAGGGGTCGACGTCGCCGGGTTCAAGCTCGGGCCGGACCACGTCGACGCCGCCTATCTCGGTCTCGCCTCCGGCCGGCCGGGTCGGGTGATCGACCCCCGACTGGTCGGCCTCGACCGGCTCGCCCCGCTGGTGGCGCACGGCGCCGCCGGTGCCGGGCTGGCCGTGGTGCAGGGCAGCATGGGCCTGTACGACTCGGTCGGTGGCCGTCCCGAGCAGGAGTCCACCGCCGCCGCGGCCGCCGCGCTGCGCAGCCCGGTGGTCCTCGTTGTCGACGTGGCCGCGATGGGCCAGTCGGTGGCGGCCCTGGTGCACGGTTTCCGCTCGTACGACGAGCAGTTGTGGCTCGGCGGGGTGATCCTCAACCGGGTGGCGTCGTCGCGGCACGAGGGGATGCTGCGCGAGGCGTTGGACGACGTGGGGGTGCCGGTCTACGGCGCGCTGCGTCGACAGGACCTGCCGGCGGTGCTGCCGTCGCGGCGGCACGGCGTGGCCCCGGTGGTCGAGGGTTCGGCCGACGCCGTCCGTGCAGTGCGCCGGCTGGGCGAGGCCGTCGCCGCCACCGTCGACCTGGAACGGCTGCTCGGGCTGGCCCGCTCCGCCCCGTCGCTGCCGGCGCCGGCCTGGTCTCCCGAGGAGGCCCTCGGCACGTTCACACCCCCGGCGAACCGCCCACTGGTGGCGGTGGCCGGTGGGCCGGGCGGCAGTTTCAGCCACCCGGAGACCACCGAGTTGCTCCGGGCCGCCGGCGCCGAGGTCGTCGTCGTCGACCCGCTGCGCGACGAGGCGCTGCCGGTCGGCACTCGCGCGCTGGTCGTCGGCGGTGCGCTGCCCGAGGCGTACGCCGAGCAGTTGTCGGCCAACCGGCGGCTCTGCATCGCGGTGGCCGAGTTGGCGCGGACCGGGCGTCCGGTGATCGCCGAGGGCGCCGGGCTGCTCTGGCTGGCCCGGGAGCTGGACGGGTTGCCGATGTGCGGCGTCCTGGACGCGGTGGGCGTCAGCCGTGACGGGGTGGTGGCCGGCTACCGGGAGGCGACCGCCCAGACCGACAGCGTCGTCGCCGCCACCGGGACGGTGCTGGTCGGGCACAAGGCACACCGCGCGGTGCTCACCCCCCGCGCCGGTCAGCGCGCGGCCTGGAGCTGGGACGGCGGCACGCCCGAGGGCTTCGTCTGGCGCAACGTGCACGCCTCGCAGCTCACGCTGCACTGGGCGAGCCATCCGGCGACGGCGGCCCGGTTGGTCGCCGCGGCGGCGGCCGATCCGACGAGCGAGGTGGTGCCCGCGCAGTCGGGCGAGGTGTCGGTGTGATCGGCCAGGTGGCGGTGCGCCGATTCCCGGCGCTGACCGTCTCCACCCCGCGTACCGAGGTGCGGCAGCTCACAGCGGCCGACGCGGCGGCGGCCGGGGAGATCTTCGCCGACAAGCTCACCCGGCGTTGGCTGCCGCTGCCCGACGACTCCGGCCCGATCGACGGGCTGGCCTGGTGCACCGATCTGGCCCGGCAGCGGCGCGACAGCGGAGAGGGTGACCACTACGCGGTGCTCCGGCGGGAGGACGACCAGGTGGTGGGCTCCCTGTGGACCCGGCGCACCGACTGGGGCGCCCGCCTCACCGAGATCTCCTACGCGATGGCGGCGCACGCGCGGGGCTTCGGCTTCGCCGCCGAGGCGGTCGATGCGGTGGCCATCGCGCTGATCCTGGAGCACGGCTTCCAGCGGGTCGAGCTGCGGGTGGCTCCCGGCAACCTGGCCTCGCGCCGGGTCGCCGAGAAGGCCGGGTTCAGCTACGAGGGGCTGCTGCGCAACGCCGGGTTCGTCAGCGGCGGCCGGGTGGATCTGGAGCTGTGGTCGTTCGTCGCCGCCGACCTGCGCTGATCCTGAGCCCCGCCGACCTGCGCTGAGCCCCGCTGACCTGCGCTGACTCGCGCGCTGGTCAGCCGACGATGGCGTCCGAGGGTGGGGTGAACTGACGGGTCGGGGTGCCCTTCAAACCGTCGCGTAGGGTCTCCGAAACCGCCTTGATCGGGATCTGGGACTGCCCGTCACCGACCGCGTTGAACGGGTTGTCCGGGTCGGAGATGAAGCTCGCCGCGGCCAACTCCGGGGTGTAGCCCACGAACCAGGCCGACCGGGTGCTGTCGGTCGTACCGGTCTTGCCGGCCACCGGGCGTCCGACGGTGCCCCGCACGCTGTCGGCGGTGGACCAGCCGCCGCAGCTGCCGCGCGCCGGGGTGTCGCCGGTCGGGCAGCGGGCCGCGTCGGTGGCCGCCCGTGCCGCGTCCGCGCTGACCACCTGCCGGCAGCGCGGCTTGGCCACCTCACGGTGCAGACCGCCCGCTGTGGCGTACGTGGCGGGCGTGCCGTCCCGGTTCATGATCGCTTGCACGGGGATGGCCTCGCAGTAGCGGCCGTCGGCAGCGATGGCGGCGTACGCGTTCGCCATCTCCAGCGGGGTGGCGTCGGAGACGCCCAGGGTGAACGCACCCCACTTCTTCGCCTTGTCCGGGGACGCGTGGTCCCGGTCGACGTCGGTGCGCCACCGCAGCCCGAGCTGTTCGGCCAACCGGACCGCCCGGTCCGCGCCGACCTTCTCCTCCAGCCAGACGAAGTACGTGTTCACCGACTTGCCGAAGCCGGACCACATGGTCTGCTGACCGGACATGGCGCCGCTGGCGTTGGAGGGCGCCCAGCCGTCGTAGACCTCGGAGCGGTAGCGGTACGGGGCGTTGAACGAGGTGGAGAGGGTCATGCCCGCGTCGAGCGCGGCCAGCATCGGGAACATCTTGAACGTCGATCCGGCCTGGTAGCCGGCCAGGTCACCGCCGCCGAGCAGCGGTGCCACAGTGTTCGGGTAGTTGGCCTTCACGTTCGGCCCGGCCTCCGGGTTGGAGCTTTGCGGGTTCTCGGCCAGGTCCAGCGAGTACGTCCGGTTCACCGCCATGGCCTTCACCCGCCCGGTGCCCGGCTCGGAGACCACGATTCCGTTGGCGAACGGGCTGCCCGTGGCCTCCTTGGTGCCGACGTTCTTCTCCGCGGCCTCCTGGATCTTCGGGTCGATGCTGAGCACGATGCGGTAGCCGCCCCGGCGCAGGTTGTCCATCCGTTCCAGCCGGTTCGCCCCGAACGCGGGCTGGGCGCTCCACCAGTTCTTCAGGTAGTCGCAGGCGAAGCCCCAGCTGTTGTACTTCTCCGCCACCGCGGCGCAGTCGTGCGGTGGGGTGGTCAGCTTGAGCCGGATCGGTTCGGACTTGGCGGCGGTGGCCGAGTCGGGGGAGAGGTAGCCGAGTTGGCTCATCCGGTCCAGCACGTAGTTGCGCCGCCCGGTGGCCTCCTTCTGGTCGGAGTCGGCCGGGTCGTACTCCGAGGGGGACTTGACCAGTCCGGCGAGGGTGGCGGCCTCGACCGGGGTGAGGTCCTTCGGGGTCTTGGAGAAGAAGATCTCGCTGGCGGCGTAGATGCCGTACGCCCGGTGCCCGAAGTACGCCGAGTTCAGGTAGCGCTCCATGATTTCTTCCTTGCTGATCTCCTTCTCCAGGTCCAGCGCCATCCGCATCTCCTTGACCTTGCGCAGGCTGGTCTGCTGGGTGGCTTCCTGGACCTCCTTGGGCGTGGTCGCGCTGTCCCGTAGGGCCATCCGGACGTACTGCATGGTCAGCGTCGAGGCGCCCTGGGAGCCGCCGGAGCGGGCGTTGGAGACGAAGGCCCGGGCCACGCCCTTCGGGTCGACGCCGTGGTGCTGGTAGAAGCGGGAGTCCTCGGCGGCGATGATCGCCTGCTGGATGTTCGGCGACATGTCCGACAGCTTCGTGTACTGCCGGTACTCCTCGTAGAACATCGTCAGCACGGTCTTGCCGTCCGGGCCGTAGACGTACGAGGTCTCGGCGGGCAGGGCGGTCTTCAGCACCCGGGTCTTCTGGTCCACGGCGTGCGCGGTGGCCTTCGCGCCGAGCCCGGTGAGGGCGACGACCGGGTAGGCGACGGCGGCGATCACGATTCCGGCGATCAGTCCGGCGCGGAGGAGAGGGACGAGACGACCAGCGGCAGCAAGGGGTCGGTTGCTCACCTGGTCAAGTTATGACATTTCCGATTCGTACATGAGAAGAACTCTTAAACCGGCGAGTGGTGACGCGGCTTACGCCGGGATCGGCTGTCCCACCGGCCACCTTCCCGGCAGGATCGCGGACATGTCTGATCAGCCGAGCGCTGTCGCCCCACCCGCCGGGGTCGAGCCGGACCTCGCCCACCACGGCGACGCGGAGGCGACAGCCGGCCTGATCGACCTCGCCGTCAACGTCCGTCGGGCGCGCCCGCCCGCCTGGCTGGCCGACCCGATCGCCGCGACCCTGACCGACCTGGCCCGCTATCCGGACCCGGCGCCGGCACGGGCGGCGGTCGCCGCCCGACACCGCCGTCACCCGAACGAGGTGCTGCTCACCGCCGGCGCCGCCGAGGGGTTCGTGCTGATCGCCCAGGCGCTGCGCGGCGTGCGCCGCCCCGTGGTGGTGCACCCTCAGTTCACCGAGCCGGAGGCGGCGCTGCGGGCCGCCGGACACCCGGTCGAGCGGGTGCTGCTCGACGCCGCCGACGACTTCTGGCTCGACCCGTCCCGGGTGCCTGCCGACGCCGACCTCGTGATGATCGGCAACCCGACGAACCCGACCTCGGTGCTGCACCCCGCCCAGGCGGTGGCAGCGCTGGCCCGCCCCGGCCGGGTGCTGGTGGTCGACGAGGCGTTCGCGGACACCACCATCGCCTCAGGGCACCCCGGCGAACCGGAGTCGCTGGCCGAACGCCGCGACCTGCCCGGGCTGCTCGTGGTGCGCAGCCTCACCAAGACGTGGGGCCTGGCCGGGCTGCGGATCGGCTACCTGCTCGGCGCGCCGGAGCTGCTGACCCGGCTGGCCGCCGTCCAACCGCTCTGGGCCGTCAGCACACCCGCGCTGGCGGCCGCCTCGGCCTGCGCCAGCGCCGTCGCGGTCCAGGCCGAACGCGCGATCGCCGCCGACCTGGCCGCCGACCGCGAGCACCTGGTCGCGCGCCTCGCCGAACTGCCCGGTGTACGCGTCGTCGGCCGTCCCGCCAGCGCGTTCGTCCTGCTGCACCTGCCGGGCGCGACAGCGATCCGGGCCGCCCTTCGCGAGCGCGGCTGGGCGGTACGCCGAGGCGACACGTTCCCCGGCCTCGGCCCGGACTGGCTGCGGGTGGCCGTACGCGACCGAAACACCACCGACGAGTTCATCGACGTGCTGCGCGAGACCATGGAGGCATGATGCTGGAGACCACTATCGCGGCGATCCGCCCGGCGGACGAAGCGGCAATGGCCGCCGCCCGGGCGCTGCACGGCCGGCTGACCAAGCCGGCGGGCTCGCTGGGCGCGCTGGAGGAGCTTTCGGTACGCCTCGCCGGCCTGGCCGGAGTCTGCCCACCACCGCTGCCCGAGCCGGCCGCAGTGGCGATCTTCGCGGGCGACCACGGGGTGCACGCCCAGGGGGTCAGCCCCTGGCCGCAGGAGGTCACCGCGCAGATGATCGGCAACTTCCTGGCCGGTGGAGCGGTGGTCAACGCGTTCGCCCGGCAGGCCGGCGCCTCGGTCACCGTGGTCGACGTCGGCGTGGCCACCCCGCTGCCCACCGATCCGGCTGTGCTCGATCCGGCCGCCGACCCGGTCGTGCTCGATCCGGCCGTGCCCCGGCTGGTTGTCTCGTCCGTCCGCCGGGGCACCGGCGACCTCACAGTGACGGCCGCGCTGACCCGGGACGAGGCGCTGGCGGCGGTGCGGACCGGCATCCGGATCGCCGACGAACTGATCGACGCCGGCGCTGGCATCCTGCTCACCGGGGACATGGGCATCGGCAACACGACCCCGGCCGCCGTGCTGATCGCCGCGTTCACCGGCGCCGACCCACTCGACACCACCGGTCGGGGCACCGGGGTCGACGACCCGACGTACGCGCGCAAGGTGGCTGTGGTGCGGGCCGCGCTGGCCCGGCACACCCCCGACCCGGCCGACCCGCTGGGGGTGCTGGCCGCCGTCGGTGGTCTGGAGCACGCCGCCCTGGCCGGGCTGATCCTCGGGGCCGCAGCGCGCCGCACACCGGTGCTGCTGGACGGTGTGATCGCGGTCTCGGCCGCGCTCGCCGCCGCCGCGTTCGCCCCGGACGCGGTCTGCGCCATGGTCGCCGGCCACCGCTCGGCCGAGCCCGGTGCCACTGTCGCGTTGCGCCACCTCGGCCTCGACCCGCTGATCGACCTGGGGCTGCGCCTCGGTGAGGGCACCGGCGCGCTGCTGGCGTTGCCCGTGGTCACCGGCGCGGTCCGGGTGCTGCACGAGGTGGCCACCTTCGACTCCGCAGGGGTGGCCGAGAAGTGAGCACGCGCCGCGAACGAGCCGTCCGCCTCGGTGGTGCGGCGTGACCTCCAATCCGTACCCCCTGGGTTTGCGGCTGCACGGGCGGCGCGTGGTCGTGGTGGGTGGCGGCACGGTCGCCACCCGGCGCGTGCCCGCGCTGCTGGACGCCGGCGCGGACGTCCTGTTGGTGGCCCCGGAGCTGACTCCGGCGCTGCGCGCCCGGGCCGACGCGGGTCGGCTGCGCTGGGTGCCGCGCCGGTTCGTGCCCGAGGACCTGGACGGTGCCTGGCTGGTGCAGGTCGCTGTCGACGACCCGATGGCGGCGGCTTCGGTGAGCGCCGTCGCCGCCGAGCGGCGGATCTTCTGCGTCCGGGCCGACGACCGGACGGCCGCCACCGCCTGGACCCCGGCCGTGACCCGGCACGGCCCGGTCACCGTGGCGGTGCTCGGCGGCGGCGACCCGCACCGGGCAATGACCGTCCGCGACGCCGTCCGCGACCTTCTGGCGGTCCGCCTGGCGCCGGCCGGTGCCGCCGCTGCGCCTTCTGGCGGGCACGGTGCCTCCGCAGTGCCGCCCGGCCAGGCCGGTGCGGCTGCTGCGCCGCCCGGCGGGCTCGGTGCCGGTGTGACCGAGGCCGGTGTGACCGGCGGGCGGCAGGTCGGGCGGGTGGCGCTGGTCGGGGCGGGGCCGGGGGACCCGGAGCTGATCACCGTGAAGGGCTGGCGGCTGCTCACCGAGGCCGACGTGGTGGTCGCCGACCGGCTGGTGCCCGGACTGCTCCTGGACGAGCTGCGCCCGGACGTCGAGCTGGTGGACGCCTCGAAGATCCCCTACGGCCCGTCCCGGGCCCAGGAGGAGATCAACCAGATCCTGGTCGACCGGGCCCTGGCCGGCGCGTTCGTGGTGCGGCTCAAGGGCGGTGACCCGTACGTCTTCGGGCGCGGCGGCGAGGAGTTGTTGGCCTGCGCTGCCGCCGGAGTTCCGGTGACGGTGGTGCCCGGGGTGACCAGCTCGATCGCCGCCCCGGCCGCGGCCGGAATCCCGGTCACCCATCGGGGCGTGGCGCACGAGTTCACTGTCGTCTCCGGACACCTGGCACCCGACGCACCGGCTTCGCTGGTGCGCTGGGACGCCCTCGCCGGTCTGCACGGCACCCTGGTGATCCTGATGGGGCTGAAGAACCTCGCCGCCATCACGGCCACCCTGATCGCCCACGGTCGGTCGCCGCAGACCCCCGCCGCCGTCGTTCAGGAAGCCACGACGGGCACCCAGCGGGTGCTGCGGTCGACGCTCGACGCGGTGGCCGCCGACGTGCTCACGGCCGAGGTACGGCCACCCGCCGTCGTCGTGGTGGGCGACGTGGTCAACACCCTCGACGGCTGAGGGAGTCGCTGCATCCCGCCGGGAGTCGGGAGTCGGGAGCCGGGACAGACGACGGGCCGGAGCAGCGCTGCCCCGGCCCGTCGTGGTCTCTCGATCGACTACTGCTTGAGCATGTTGTCCAGCAGCAGTGCGCAGCGGATCAGACCGAGATGGCTGTACGCCTGCGGGTGGTTGCCCAGGCCGCGCTCGGCGAGCGGGTCGTACTGCTCGGGGAGCAGCCCGGTCGGGCCGGCGGTCAGCACCATCTGTGCGAACAGCTCCTCGGCGTCGGTGCGGCGGCCGGTGCGTAGGTACGCCTCGATCAGCCACGCCGTGCAGATGTGGAAGCCGCCCTCACGGCCGGGCAGGCCGTCGTCCCAGTGGTAGCGGTAGACGACCGGGCCGCTGCGCAGGTCCGCCTCGATGCGTAGGACGGTGGACAGGAAGCGCGGGTCGTCGCCCGGGAGCAGGCCGGAGAGGCCGATCCAGAGCGACGAGGCATCCATGTCCTCGTCCCCGTACGCGACGCTGTACGCCTCGACGTCGGAGTGCCAGCCGTGCTCCAGCACGTTCGCGCCGATCCGGTCGCGCAGGTCCTTCCACTCGGGCCGGTCCTCGCCGCCGTGCTCGCGCATCACGTGCAGCGCGCGGTCGACTGTCATCCAGCACATGACCTTGGAGAAGACGTGGTGCCGGGGTGGCAGCCGGGCCTCCCAGATGCCGTGGTCGGGCTCGTGCCAGCGGCGGCGGACCGCCTCGACCATGTTCTCCAGGACCCGCCACTCGTCGTCGCGGACCGAACCGCGAGCGTCGGCGACGGCCGCGATCAGGTCGGCGATCGGGCCGAAGACGTCCAGCTGCAACTGGTGGTTGGCGAGGTTGCCGACCCGGACCGGCCGGGAGCCGGCGTACCCGGGCAGCGTGTCGATGACCGCCTCGGCGCCCAGCTCGTAGCCGTCGATCGTGTAGAGCGGGTGTAGCCGCTCCGGGTGCCCACCGGTGCGCTCGATGCAGCCGTCCACCCAGCGCAGGAACGCCTCGGCCTCCTCGATGGACCCCAGGTCGACGAGCGAGCGGGCGGTCAGCGCGGCGTCACGCAGCCAGCAGTAGCGGTAGTCCCAGTTGCGGACGCCGCCCAGCTCCTCGGGGAGTGAGGTCGTCGCCGCGGCCAGGATCGAGCCGGTGGCCTCGTGGCAGAGCCCGCGCAGGGTGAGGGCGCTGCGCGCGACCAGTTCGCGGGAGGTGGACGGCAACCGCAGCGAGGCCACCCAGTCCTTCCACGGCTGCTCGGCCGCGGCCTGCCGCTCGTGGATCGGCACCCGGTGATGCTCCAGGCTGTGCGTGCCGAAGCGCAGCTCCAGCACCACCTGCCCACCGGCGGCGGAGAGGTCGACGGTCGCCTTGGCGGTCTCGTACCCTCCGTCGTTGCCGACCTCCCACTGCACGCCGGGGGCGTAGAGCGCGACCGGTTCGTTCGAGCCGAGCACCAGCAGGCCGTCGCCGAGCGGCTGCAACTGGACGGCCACCTGGCCGAACTCCGGCCTCGGCGCGAACTCGACAGTGGCCTTGCCACTGCCGGTCAGCACCCGGACCAGGGTCGAGTCGCCGGTGAGGACCGCCGGGCTGTCGCCGGGGGTGGTCTCCCGGGCCGGCTTGTCCAGCCAGTCGGTGACGGTGAGCCCGGACCACCGGGTCTCCACCGTCATCGTGCCGGAGCGGTAGCGCTGGCCCAGCGGGATGCCCCCACGTTCCGGGGCGATGCTGAAGTGACCGGCCGGGCTGCCACCCACCAGGTCGGCGAAGATCGCCGCCGAATCCGGCTTGGGGTGACAGAGCCAGCTCACCTTCGCCTCGGGGGTGAGCAGAGCGACGGTACGACCGTTGGCCAGCATGGAGTGCCGTTCGATCGGCACCGCCCGCTCACCGAACAGCCAGTGCCGCCGGGTCTCCAGCAGGAGGGCCAGCGCGCGGGCGGCCTCCAGCGGGTCGGCCACCCGGTAGCTGGCCTCGGTGTCGCCGGGGCCGATCTTGATGCCGAGGTCGGGACCGTGCAGGTGGGCGAACCCGTTCTCGTCGGTGATGTCGTCGCCGATGAACAGCACCGCGCTGGAGGCGAGCTGGGTCCGGAGCTGGTCGAGTGCGGTGCCCTTGTGGGTGGCCACCACGGAGAGCTCGATGACCTCCTTGCCCTGGGTCACCGTGACGCCGTCGAAGGTGGCCGGACCGTTGCGGACCGCCTCGATGGCGGCGGCGG
Organism: Micromonospora sp. NPDC049089; assembly: GCF_040648775.1. Lineage (NCBI taxonomy): Bacteria > Bacillati > Actinomycetota > Actinomycetes > Micromonosporales > Micromonosporaceae > Micromonospora > Micromonospora sp. NPDC049089. Next base: position 12,597 of record NZ_JBEZEH010000092.1, on the reverse strand, counting down.
CGATCTGCGGGTCGACCCCACGGGTGTGCATCGCGACGCTCGCCGGTTTGCGTTCCAGCCGGATGCCCGGGTGCTGGGCGGCGATCTCACGCAGCGCGTTGCGGACCTGGGTCCGTACGGCGACCAGCTCGGGGGAGAGCCGCTCGACGAAGCCGATGTCGAATTCGGAGCCGTGACTGCCGACGAGGTGCACCTCGCTGGGCAGCCGCGAGAGGGCGGCCAGGTCGCGCAGCGCCCGGCCGGAGACCACCGCCACTGTGGTCTGCGGCAGCGCGGCGAGCGCGCGGACCGCGGCCACTGACTCGGGCAGTGGAACGGCCGTGCTCGGGTCCTCCACGATCGGCGCCAGTGTGCCGTCGTAGTCGCAGGCGACAAGGAGTTGGGGGACCCGGGCTATCCGGCCGATGGCGGAGCGCAACTCAGGGTCCATGACCCCGGTGGCGACTGCCGCCCCATCGTTGAGGGACGTGTTCACTCGGCCTCCGCCTCGGGAACTCCGAGTTCCGAGAGGAAAGACTTGGCCCAGTGGCCCACGTCGTGGGTACGCAGGTGACGTTGCATTGTCCGCATCCGGCGGCGCGCCTCGGTTTTCTCCACGTGCACTGCCCGGAGGAGGGCGTCCTTGACCGCGTCCGGGTCGTGCGGGTTACACAAAAATGCCTGGCGAAGCTCCGTGGCGGCGCCGGCGAACTCACTGAGTACGAGCGCGCCACCCTGGTCGGCACGTGATGCTACGTATTCCTTTGCCACGAGGTTCATTCCGTCTCGCAGCGGGGTCACCATCATCACGTCGGCAGCAACGTACATCGCTGCCAGCTCACTGCGACTGTACGACTGATGGAGGTAATGGACCGCCGGCACGCCGACCCTGCCGAACTCGCCGTTGATCCGGCCGACCTCGCGCTCCACCTTCACCCGTAGTGCCTGGTAGTGCTCCACGCGCTCGCGGCTGGGTGTGGCGACCTGAACCATGACCGCGTCGGGAACTGTCAACTTTCCGTCAGCCAGCAGTTCCCGGAAGGCCTTGAGCCGCAACTCGATGCCCTTGGTGTAGTCCAGCCGGTCCACGCCCAGGATTATCGTCTTCGGGTCGCCCAGTTCGGCGCGAATCTGCTTGGCCCGGGCCTGGATCGCCGGGTCGGCGGCCATCCGCTCCATCTCCTGGGTGTCGATCGAGATGGGGAAGGCGCCGGCCTTCACCTGCCGACCGTCGACCTGGATCATCTGCCCCTCGTAGCGCAGCCCGAGCAGGTGCCGGGCCAGCCGGACGAAGTTCTGCGCGGCCAGCCGCTGCTGGAAACCGACAAGGTCGGCGCCGAGCAGACCGCGCAGGATCTCGGTGCGGAACGGCATCTGCATGAACAGCTCGATCGGCGGGAACGGGATGTGCAGGAAGAACCCGATCCGCAGGTCCGGGCGGAGCTCACGGAGCATCGCCGGCACCAACTGGAGCTGGTAGTCCTGCACCCAGACCGTCGCGCCCTCGGCCGCGACGTCGGCCGCGGCCTCCGCGAACCGGGCGTTGACCAGGCGGTACGCCTCCCGCCACCGGCGCTTGTAGGCCGGTGTCTCCACGGCATCGTGGTAGAGCGGCCAGATCGTCGCGTTGGACTGGCCCTCGTAGTACCGCTCCAACTCCTCGGCGCTGAGCGGGACCGGGTGCAGCCGGATCCCCTCCAGGTCGAACGGCTCGGGGGCCGCGCCGGTGCCACCGGCCCAGCCGACCCAGGTGCCCTTGTGCTCGGCGAGTACGGGGTGCAGCGCGGTGACCAGCCCGCCAGGGCTGCGTCGCCACTGCCGGCCCTCGGGTGTGCTCACCTCGTCGACCGGCAGACGGTTCGCCACTACGACAAAGGAGCTACGGACGGTCACGATCGGCCACCTCCGGGTACTGACGGGTCCACCGCGATGAGCGTACTGAGCGTAGCTGCGGCGTCTTGTGCCTAGTGCCGGAGTCTCCTACCCGCCCCGGTGCGACCGAATCCTAAAGGTGATCTTGTCGACAAGCGCGCTGGTCAGAGGTCGATGATTGGCCATTCCTTGGGCAGCACCTCATCCAGCAGTTCCCGCCGATCCGTCATGATCGGCGTGATCGCCCGAGCGGCCTCCATCGCAACCTGGGCCAGATCCATGCCGCCGAGGGTTCGTGACCAGCCGCCGAGAATGGCGCACATGTCGTGCTCGACGGGCGTGACCATGACGTGCTCCAGGTCGCCGACGATGTCGAGCAGTGGCCAGCCGTCACTGGCCACCTGGCGGTACGCGGCTGCGAGGCAGAGTGCGGGGACGATCACGCCCTGCCCCTTGTCCGCGACTTTCGCGATCTGCTCCCCGACAGCCTCCATGCCTTCCGAGTAGGCGAGGAGGCAGCCCGTGTCGAGGACGAGGCCGGCATCAGTCACGGATGGTCATCCGTCCGCCAGAAGCCTCGCCCAGCAGGGCAGCTGCCTTGGATCGCAGTTCCGGGGTGATCTTGGCGTGAGCCTCGTCAAGCTTCCGGCCCGCCTCGGCGAGGCCTTCGTCGGTGAGTTGGAAGCCCACCTGTCGAAGCGCCCGCCGCGTCCGTTCGCCAGCCATCCGCTGACGAACGGACTCGGTGATGAAGGCGGAGACATTGGATTCCTCGGCCAGCCGCTCCGCCACGTCATCCGGCACGCTGATGGCGATCTTCTTGGTCATACCGGGGACGCTAGCGGGTGATACCACGGTCGGCAACGCGGCGCGCCCGCGTACTCCTGGGGCGGGGTGATGTGGGCGAAGCGCGCCGTACCTGTCAGGATTGACGATGGCGTGCGCGCGGCCGGCTCCCGGCCGGCGGCGGCGGGCGGTCCTCGCAGCCCGCGCCGCGCCGCCGATCAGCGACAGCAACCGACGGAGGTAGCCCGCACCGTGGCCCAGTACATCTACGTCCTGGAAAAGGCGCGCAAGGCGCACGGCGACAAGGTCGTGCTCGACAACGTCACGTTGAGCTTCCTGCCGGGAGCCAAGATCGGTGTGCTCGGTCCGAACGGCGCCGGTAAGTCCAGCCTCCTCAAGATCATGGCAGGGCTGGACAAGCCGAGCAACGGCGAGGCCCGACTCATGCCCGGCTACACCGTCGGCATGCTCGCCCAGGAGCCCCCGCTCAACGAGGCCAAGACCGTGCTCGGCAACGTCGAGGAGGCGGTCGCCGAGACCAAGGCCAAGCTGGAGCGGTTCAACAAGATCGCCGAGCAGATGGCCACCGACTACTCCGACGAGCTGATGGAGGAGATGGGCAAGCTCCAGGAGGAGCTTGACCACCTCGACGCCTGGGACGTCGACTCCAAGCTCGAACTGGCGATGGACGCGCTGCGCTGCCCGCCGCCGGACGCCGACGTGACCCAGCTCTCCGGTGGTGAGCGTCGCCGGGTGGCCCTCTGCAAGCTGCTGCTGGAGGCGCCCGACCTGCTGCTGCTCGACGAGCCCACCAACCACCTGGACGCGGAGAGCGTCTCCTGGCTGGAGCAGCACCTGGCGAAGTACGCCGGCACCGTCATGGCGATCACCCACGACCGGTACTTCCTCGACAACGTGGCCAACTGGATCCTCGAGCTGGACCGTGGCCGGACGTACCCGTACGAGGGCAACTACTCCACCTACCTGGAGAAGAAGGCCGCCCGGCTGGCCGTCGAAGGTCGCCGCGACGCCAAGATGAAGAAGCGCCTCACCGAGGAACTGGAGTGGGTCCGCTCCAACGCCAAGGCCCGCCAGACCAAGTCCAAGGCCCGCCTCGACCGGTACGACGAGATGGCCACCGAGGCGGAGAAGACCCGCAAGTTGGACTTCGAGGAGATCCAGATCCCGCCGGGCCCGCGCCTGGGCAGCACGGTGATCGAGGCGAACAACCTCAGCAAGGGCTTCGGCGACCGGCTGCTGATCGACAACCTGTCGTTCTCGCTGCCGCGCAACGGCATCGTCGGCATCATCGGTCCTAACGGCGTCGGCAAGACCACGCTGTTCAAGACCATCGTCGGGCTGGAGGAGCCGACCAGCGGCGAGGTCCGGGTCGGCCCCACCGTCTCGCTGTCGTACGTCGACCAGAACCGTGAGGGCCTCAACGGCGACAAGACCGTCTGGGAGGTCGTCTCCGACGGGCTGGACTACCTGATGGTGGGCAAGGTCGAGATGCCGTCGCGGGCGTACATCGCCGCGTTCGGCTTCAAGGGCCCGGACCAGCAGAAGCCGACCAAGGTGCTTTCCGGCGGGGAGCGCAACCGGCTCAACCTGGCGCTGACCCTGAAGATCGGCGGCAACGTCATCCTGCTCGACGAGCCGACGAACGACCTGGACGTGGAGACGCTGTCCAGCCTGGAGAACGCCCTGCTGGAGTTCCCCGGCTGCGCCGTGGTCATCTCCCACGACCGGATGTTCCTGGACCGCGTCGCCACGCACATCCTGGCCTGGGAGGGCGACGACCAGGACCCGTCCAAGTGGTTCTGGTTCGAGGGCAACTTCGAGGCGTACGAGAAGAACAAGGTCGACCGCCTCGGCGCGGAGGCCGCCCGGCCGCACCGGGTGACCTACCGCAAGCTGACCCGCGACTGACCGGCCGAGAAGGTGTCTGACCGCTTCGTCTACCACTGCACCCTGCGCTGGTCCGACCTGGACGCGTACGGCCACGTCAACAACTCGCGCTTCCTCACCCTGTACGAGGAGGCGCGGGTGGCGTTGATGTTCGCCGGCGGCCGGGCCTGGGGCGTCGGCTCGTTCGCCGACGGGGTGGTGATCCGCCGGCACGAGGTCGACTACCTGCGCCCGGTCGACTACGCGCTCGGCCGGGCCACCGCGGAGGCGGCCCCCACAGTGCGGATCGAGCTGTGGGTGGAGGAGATCCGGGCCTCCCGGTTCACCGTCGCCTACGAGCTGTACGACGGTGAGGTGCTGGCCAGCCGGGCCCGCTCGGTGCTGGTGCCGTTCGACCTGACCCGCCAGGTGCCCCGGCGGATCACCAGCGAGGAGCGGGACTTCCTGCTCACGTACGCGCCGCAGGGCGGGGTGGCGTGACCCGGCCCGGCACCGCCGAGCCGGACCGGACGGCGGCGCCCACCCACGGTGTCGAAGGGGTGGCGGACGCGGGGGCCTTCCTGGCCCGGCTGGTCCGGTTGGATCCGGTCGCACCGGTCCGGCTGCGGCCGGCCGGCGCACCGGGCCGGATCGCCCTGTGGGCCCGGCTGCCGTGGCAGGTCCTGGTGGTCCGCACGGTTGCCGGTGGGCCGGCCGACGGCGTCGCGGACGACGTCACTGTGGCAGCCGCGGAGCTGCTCGCCGAACTGGAGCGGAGCGGCGCGACCCTGCCGACCCGCCGGGACGCCCAGTGGCGGTGGCCGCTGCCGCCGACGCGGAGCCGCCAGGTGGAGGCGCTGCCCGTTGCCGAGTTGCGACGGATCGCCGACGCGGCGGCGGGCATCCTGCGGACGGCGAGCGAGCAGGGTGTGGCCGGCCGTGCCGTGGGCCAGCGGGCTTTGCGTGACGCGTTGCTCGACCACGTGGCGGTGTTGATCACCCCGGACGGGACGCCCGACGGGACGCCTGCCGCGCCGGTCGAGGTGCCGCAGCGGCTGGTGCAGGGGGTGGTCCGGATGGGCTTCCTCGGTGCCGCCCACGGCTCGGCGGCCGGCGAGGGCGGGGACGCCGTTCAGGTGCGGGTGGCCGGCCGTTGGGTGGGCCTGGTGGGACCACACGGAGCGGCGTGGTTGCAGAAGGCCACGGATCTTGCCGTGACACCCCTGAGCGCTCGTCCGAACGGGTGATCCCGGATCATTCTTCTGGTCAGGGGCGGTCGTTGGGGGGGTGCTTCAACCCGGCTGTCCGGGTACCGTCCATCCTCGGATCCAACGCACCGTAGGCGACTGGATCCGCTGGGGAGTGAGGTGCGCGAGCGATGCCGTGGTGGTCATGGCGCCCCGGTCCCGCCGACGGCGGCGAACCGGAAACCCGAAGCGGGATCACAGTCGATAGCGCGGTCCGGATCGGGCCGCCCAGTCCTCGCCAGCCGGGGGACGACTGCCCGTCCAACGAGCGGCCCGTGCTGACCGATACGCCCGCCACCGTCGAGCCGGTGAGTCTGCGCCGGGTCTGTGACGCGCTCGATCTGCTCGACGTGCGTTACCTGGCCGACGGCGACGGCAACCTGCTGGCGATGTGGGAGCGGCACGCGGTGCTGGTCACCCTCGAAGGGCCGGAGGACGAGATCCTGGTCATGCGGGCACGCCCGCACGCCACGGTCCCGCCGGACTGGGCCGACCGGGCGTACCGGGTGGTCAACGAGTGGAACCACACCCGCCGGTTCTGCAAGGCGTACATCGGTGACCCGACCGAGCGCGGTCAGCTACCGATCTACGCCGAGCTTCAGGTGCCCCTGGGTGCCGGCACCCACGACGCGCTCCTGGTCGAGATGCTCGACTGCGGCGCGGCGGTCGCCACCAGCTTCGTGGACTGGCTGCACGACGAGGGCGCGCTGCTCTGACGCCGCTCCGGGTGCTGTGGGTCAGCCGCCGTTGGCCGGGTCGTCCTCGACGTTGACCATGAAGTACGCGGCTCGCTCCAGGTAGTCCCAGAGGGTGACGGCGATCTCCGGCTCAAGGTCGAGCCGGTCCACGGCCCGGCGCATGTTGCGCAGCCAGGCGTCCCGTTCGGCCGCTCCGATCCGGAACGGCGCGTGGCGCATCCGCAGCCGAGGGTGCCCCCGCTGAGCGGAGTACGTGTTGGGCCCGCCCCAGTACTGCATGAGGAACAGGGTCATCCGGTCCGCGGCCGGGCCCAGGTCCTCCTCCGGGTACATGGGTCGCAGCAGGGGGTCGGTGGCGATCCCGGCGTAGAACTCGTCGACCAGCTTGCGGAAGGTGGGTTCGCCGCCGACCGCTTCGAAGAGGGTCATCGACGCACCGGGACGGTCGGATTCACCTGCGGAAGTCACAGTTCCATCCTGCCAGGTGCGTCCGGTGCCGACCCGACCCGCACAGCGTGCGTCGGATCACGCCGGGTCGACAAGCCCGAATGTCGCCACCCGGCCTGCCCGGGCGAAGGTCGGTTCGACGGGTCAGGTGACAGCGTGCCGGCGGTGGCCGTCACCGGTATGCGGGTTGGGCCTGCCTTCCACCGGGCGGTCGCTGGCCGGGTCGCCGAGGCCGGAGGATGGCGGAGCGGCGTTGGCCAGCGAGGCGGCAGTGATCGCGTCGTCCACCGTCTGCCGGTCCGGCCACCGCAGCGTGGCCACCGTCATCAGCACCACCCCGGCTGCGCTCCAGACCCCCACCACGATCGGAATGGGGAACCGTTCGGCGAGCATCCCGGTGACCAGTACCGCGAGGCCCTGGATGACCTGTATGCCGGTGGCCATCACCCCGAAGGCGCGGGCTCGGAAGCCGTTGGGCAGCGCCTGGACGAACAACCCGTTGGCCATCGGCATCATGCCGGCGACCGCGAACCCGCAGAGCGCGGCGAGCAGTGCCACCACCAGCGGCGGGGGGTCGAGCAGCACCGGTACGAGCACCAACGGGGCGAGCACCGCGAGCGGCCGCATCAGCTTCAGTCGGCGAGCCGGGCCGAACAGGCGACTCACCAGCAACCCACCGAGGATGAAGCCGATCGGGTTCGCCACCATGATCGCCGCCTGTGCGGTGCCCGCGCTCACCGCGCCGCGGCTCTCCTCGTTGGCCCAGGCCGCGGCCAGACCCTCGGGAACGATCGAGAAGAGCATCGAGCTGAACACCAGCACCGCGATGGCCCGCAGCACCGGTGTGCGGAACACGATGCCGAACCCCTGCCGAGTCTCCCGCAGCAGGTGGCTGCGGTGCTCCGGGTTCATCATCGCCGGATGGTGGCGTACGCCGAGGCGAACCAGTAGCGCCGAGAGACCGAACGTGACCGCGTTGAACAGCAGCGCCGCCTCCGGGTCGACAGCGGCGACAGCGGCGCCGAAGACGTACCCGACGACCTGGGCGGCCTGCCCGACACTGCCGTTGAGCGACAGCCCCAGCACCAGCCGGTCCCCGGTGAGCAACTGCGGGATCAGCGCGGACTTCGCCGCCTGGCTCGGCGGGTTCGCCAGCGTGGCGGCGAAGATGAGCACCAGCACCGCCTGGTACGGCAGGCTCGGAATGGCGATGACCAGCATCAGCGCCATCCGGATGAGGTCGCATGCCACCATCACCCGTCGGAACGGGTACCGCTCAGCGAGTGCGGCGAGCACGGGACCGCCGAGCAGCCAGGGCAGGAAGCTGACCGCGAAGGCAGCCGCGGAGAGCGCGACGGACCGGGTCTGCTGATAGACGAGCAGGGTGACGGCGGCCTTCGCGACGTAGTCGCCGACCCAGGAGAGAGCACCAGCCACGAACACGGCCCGGAACTCGTGCTGGCCGAAGACGTCGCGGAATGTAGCGGGGCCTTCCGCGGAAGGTCGCTCGTCAGGCACCGTCGCCTCCATCGGCCCCGGCTCGGCCGCTCGTGGCAGCCCGGTCGGAAGCGCTCGTCAGATCTACGGATCAGCGAGGTTGTGATCACGCTTCGGTGGGAACGCGTGCTCCGGATTCTGCCCGATCGTCTGACAACTAGCTAGGTCGAACGGGTCGTTCGTCGCCTCCCCGACTGAACGAACGGACGATACCCGAGGGGCCGGCCGGCTCGCGACCCCTGAATTGCCGGACAATGTGGGCGGTGTCAGGTGGCGCCGCCCTGACCGGTCTCGCCCTCGGACAACGGCCGGGTCGACAGACCGGGATAGATGCGGGCCGCTGCGATCTGCGCGGTGATACCCGAATTCTCCAGCGCCTCGGCGAGACGCCGACGCAGTTCCCGGCCCACCGCGAACTGCCCGTCAGCGGTCGTCTTCACCACTGTGCGGATGACAGCGCCGTCCACAGTCACCTGCTCGACACCCAACACCTCGGGCGCCTCCACGATCTCCGGCGACAGCTCCGGGTCCATGGCGACCGAGGCGGCCGCGGTCCGTAGCACCGCCGTCGCTTCCTCGGTGCTGTTGAAACCGATCGGCAGGTCCACCACCACGAGCGCCCAACCCTGGCTCTTGTTACCCACCCGGATGATCTCGCCGTTGCGGATGTACCAGAGCACGCCGCGGCCGTCGCGCACTGTGGTGACCCGCAGGCCGACCGACTCGACCACGCCCATCGCCTCGCCCAGGTCGACGTTGTCACCCACGCCGTACTGGTCCTCGATCAGCATGAAGAGGCCGGCGATCAGGTCCTTCACCAGGCTCTGCGCACCGAAGCCCAGCGCCACACCGGCGATCCCCGCGCTGGCCAGCAGCGGGGCCAGGTCGAAGCTGAACTCCCGCAGGATCATCAGCAGCGCGATGCCGAAGACGAACGCGGTGGTCAGGCTGCGCAGCACCGACCCGATCGCCTCGGCCCGCTGCCGCCGCCGCTCGGGTACGAACTCGGCCGGGTCGACCGCGGCGGTGGGTACGCGCTCGCGCAGCGGCCGCAGCATCGTCGGCACCGCACCGTCGGTGGTCGTCCGGACCAGCCGGTTGATCGTCCGGTGCAGCGCCCAGCGGGCCACCATCGCCAGCGCCACGATCAGCAGCACGCGGAGCGGTTTGAGCAGGATCCAGTAACTTCCCTCGGCGAACCAGGCCGACCTGGTGATGTCGTAGATCCACTCGCAGGAGGTGCTGCCCTGGCAGCTCACCGATTCGGTGGTGGACAGGGCTAGGGGCGTCACGCTGGCGGCACTCACCATGTCTTCGTACCGTAAGGAGCCCGAGGGCCCGCCGCCGACCCACCGGCCGGGTGACCGGGCAGCGCGGCGCGGAGTCGTTCGTACTCGGCCTGACCACCGATCGCCGCCCGGTGTTCGGGGTGAGCGACGTAGTGCCCGATGACCGCGGCGAGGAATCCCGCGTCGACGATGTCGGTCCGCAACGCTGCCCGGCCTCGCGGAATGCCGCGCCGCCGGATCAGTCGGGGTTCCGTGATCCTCATCGGGAGCCACTGGCGGCGGTCGGCAGCCGGGGGGATCTGTGGGGCCAGGAGGGCCTCCCACGGCACGGTGAGCGTGCCCAGAGCCCAGGTCTGCCGTACCCCGGACGGATGCAGCCGCACCCCGTGACCCCGCCACGCCCACGTCACCACCAGCGCGGCCAGGACCACCCAGAGAACATCGATGACCACGTCGAACGTCGACAGGGTGCCCTGTCTGGTCGCGCGCACCATTGCGCCGATGTGCATGGACGCGGGCCCGAGGTAGCCCACTGCGAAGAACACCGTCCAGGCGGGCCCGGGTGTGGCGAAGGCCGGAACCTGCGGCTGCACCACGAGGTAGGCCGGACGGACCCTGGTGACGACGACCGCCAGGACCAGGCCTGCCAGGGAGATGAGGATCAACAGGCGCTGCCCCACGGTGGACGCGGACCCCGGGATCACGGCGTTGATGACGACCAGGAGAAGCCCGAGGGTCAGGACAACGCGCCGGTGGCGCACGGTGGCAGCGGACAGCTTGTCAAGCATGCCCGTGACCATAGGAGCCGAGGGCCAGCGCGGGGGCGTTGCGCTCAGCGGTCCGGTTGGATGCTGGCGAGCAGTTCGGTGATCCTCGTCCTGATGTCGTCGCGCACCTGGCGGACGACGTCGAGGGGTTGACCGGCAGGGTCGGTGAGCTTCCAGTCCTCGTAGCGTTTGCCGGGGAAGACGGGGCAGGCGTCGCCGCAGCCCATGGTGATGATGACGTCGCTGGCCTGGGCGGCGTCCCAGGTGAGCCGGGCCGGGGTCTGTCCGGTGATGTCGATGCCGACCTCGCGCATGGCTTCGACGGCGACGGGGTTGATCTGGTCGGCGGGTTCGCTGCCAGCGGAGCGGACCTCGATGGCATCGCCGGCGAGGTGTCGGAGCCAGCCGGCGGCCATCTGGGAGCGGCCGGCGTTGTGGACGCAGACGAAGAGGACGCTGGGCCTGTCGGTCATCGGGCTTCTGTCTCCTGAGTGAGGTGGGGTACGACCACGGCGTCGGCGGGGTTCTCGGCGTCGGGGTACCAGGCGGCGAGGGCGGCGACGGCGACCAGGCCGCCGACGAGCTGAGCGCCGACGAAGCCGGGCAGGGACGTGGGGGCGATTCCGGCGAAGGTGTCGGTGAGGGCGCGGCCGATGGTGACGGCGGGGTTGGCGAATGAGGTGGACGAGGTGAACCAGTAGGCGGCACCGATGTAGGCACCCACGGCGGCCGGAGCGGCAGTGCTGCGGCCGCTGCGGGCGAGGGCGAAGACCAGGACGATCAGGCCGGCGGTGGCGATGATCTCGGCCAGCCACAGGTTCGCGCCGATGCGGTCGGTACTTGACCACGTGACGGCCGGTAGGTCGAACATCAGATTGGCCAGAACGGTCCCGGTCATCGCGCCGCAGACCTGGGCGGCGACGTAGGCGGCGAGATCACCGGCGGTCAGGCCGGTGTCGGCGTGACGGCCGAGCCACCAGTCGACGACGGAGACGATGGGGTTGAAGTGCGCGCCCGACACCGGCCCGAAGGTCAGGATCAACGCGCCCAGCGCCAAGGCGGTGGCGATCGCGTTCTCCAGGAGTTGGAGCCCGACATCGGTGGGCGAGAGCCGGGCGGCGGCGATCCCGGAACCGACGACAGCGGCGACGAGCAGAGCCGTACCGACGAACTCCGCCGACGCGCGACGGGCCAGCAGGCTCACGCGGTGGCCTCCGCGGCGGTGTCGGAGAGGTCCAGAAGCGCGCGGAGCTGCCGGAACGCATCCGGGCGGACCCGGTACCAGACCCAGGTGCCGCGCCGCTCGGAATCGACCAGGCCCGCCTCCCGCAAGACCTTCAGGTGATGGGAGATGGTCGGCCCGGACAGTTCGAACGCGGGGGTCAGATCGCAGACGCACATCTCCGGCACCGAAGCGATCATCGACATCAGCCGCAGCCGGACCGGGTCGCCAAGGGCCTTGAACATCGGTGCGACCACCGCTGCCTGGTTGCTGTCCATGGGGCGGACCGCGATCGGCGCGCAACAGGCAACAGCGTCCAGGTTCACCACCGGCAGGGCTTGTTTCGACATGCCTCTAGGTTGACAGATTTCAAAACAGGGTGCAACGTGGGTCCTGCTTCGAAAAGCATCAAGACAAGCATCCCCCAGACCCGGAAGGAGAGTCATGTCCCGCGTTCAGCTCGCCCTGCGTGTGTCCGACCTCGAAGGCTCCGTCGCCTTCTATTCCAAGCTGTTCGGTGTCGAGCCCGCCAAGCGCCGACCCGGCTACGCCAACTTCGCCGTCGAGAACCCGCCGCTGAAGCTCGTCCTGCTCGAAGGCGAGCCCGACCAGCCCACCGTGATTGACCACCTGGGCGTCGAAGTGTTCAGCACCGACGACGTCAACGCGGCCACCCGGCGCCTCACCGACTCCGGTCTGATCACCCTGGAGGAGAACAGCACCGAGTGCTGCTACGCCCTCCAGGACAAGGTGTGGGTGCGCGGCCCTGGTAACGAGCCCTGGGAGGTCTACACCGTCAAGGCCGACTCCGACCAGTTGGAGAAGGCCGCCGAAGGCGCCTGTTGCACATCCGGCGAGAAGGAGCCGGCCACCGCCGGGGCTGCCAGTAGCTGCTGCTGATGCCAG
>NZ_JBEZEH010000091.1:0-25542 GCF_040648775.1 Micromonospora sp. NPDC049089 | reverse complement strand
GGCGTAGCTCGCGCAACACGCCGTGCCGGCGCAGGGCCCAGGCGAGGCGCCGGACGCTCGGGTGCCGCACGAACAGCACCGCCGCCCGGCGGATCAGACCGAACCGGTCCTCGCTCAGCTGGTTCTCGATCGCCTGCCAGATCAGCTCGCGCACCTTGGCGCTGGCCAGCACCGCCCGCACCTCACGCCGCACCACAGGATCCTCAACCGCCGACGCGATGGCGGCAGCCTGACCCGGCCGGTCCGCCAGCGGCTCCACCGCCGCCGCGACGAGCGGCCTGCGCACCTCGTCCTGCTCCAGCAGCAGCAACACCGCTTCGCGGATCTCGACAGTGTCCAGGGCTGAGCGCAGCAGGCTCAGCAGGCTGCGCTCCACCTCGTGGTCATGGTCCGGAACGGACAGCGTGGCCAGCAGCACCGCGACCTCGTCGAGATCGACGACGTGTCGCACCCCGGTGCGGAACTCCGGCAACTCCCACGCGACCTGCAGAGCCTTGACGAGATTGCGGTTCATGGGCCATCGCTACCCGCAAGCGCCAGCGGGCGAAACCCCGCCACCGGCCCGGGCCGGCGCACCGACCACGATCCGGTGCGGAGCGGCCGCCGAGATCCGGGCGGCCGCTCCGCACCGGGTCAACACCACGTCAGCGTCGAGTTCACCCGGGTGACGTTGCTGATCGTGTTGTTCGCCCCGCCGCAGGGGCTCTGGGTGATGTTGGTGCCGCTGACTGTCAGATTCTGGAACCGGATGCCAGAGGAGATCGGGAATTCGCTCCGGGCCGCGATCCGTACCTCGCCGCCGCCCGTCACCGTCCCGGAAACCCCGGCGATGACGACGTTGTAGCAGTTCTCCACCAGGATCGCGTTGTTCCCCGTGTTCGAGATCGTCACCCGGTCGATGACAGCGCCACCGGACTCGGACACGCAGAAGATCCCCCGGCCACCGCCGGACGCGAGCACGGTCCCGACCCGGATGTTGGTCGGGTACGAGTTGCCCACCCGGCCGTTGCGGTTGGCCATCCGGAACGCCGCATACCCGGTTCCGGCCCCGGCGCCCTGCGCGTCGACAGTGCCCACCGTGGCGTTGATCGTGTCATTGAGCAGCAGACCGGAATCCCGGGTGTTCCTCGCGGTGACAGTGCCGATCGTCAGACCGTCCACGCCGTACGTCTCCACACCGTGGGTGCCGGTCCCCGACACGTACACGGTGTCGATGCGGATGTTACGCACCTTGACCGCTCGATCTCCCCCGTGGTTGTCGATGCGTACGCCCAGACCGCCGGAGAGCCGCATGTCGATCTGCCCGAGGGTCAGGTTGTTCACGTTGCGCATGAAGATCCCGTACAACGGCGAACCGGTCAGCGTGAGGTTCTGCACCTCGACGTCGGTGGTTCCGCGCGAGTACACCGGTGCCTGGTCACCCGAGCCCGACCCGGTCACGTTGATCGTGCCGCACACGGCCAGGGTCGTGTACGACGGCAGCGACAACCGCGAGCCCGCACTCATCGAGCCGGAGCCGCGAACCACCACCCGCTGCTTCGACGTACGACCCGCCGAGAGCGAGTTGACCGCCGCCTGCATCGCCGACAGCATGTCCGAACCCGAGTAGACCGTCGACGAGCCGTTGCGGGCCGTCCAGGTGCTCCCACTCAGTACGGCCTCGGCGTTTGTCGACCCGCTGCCACAGCCGGTGGTCGGCGGCGTGCTGACACCTCCCACCGCGACCAGCTGCCACTGCTGGTTCGTCCCGTTGAGGTCGGCGTACTGGCTGATCCGCCCGCCGTCGGCGGTGGACCGCTCCCAGACCTCAAGTGCCTTCGCCGAGTGGCGGTTGATCAGCCGGATGTAGCCGCCGTCGGAGTCGAGAACCTGGAACTGCTGGTTGGTGCCGTTGGCATCGGACCACTGGCGGTACTCGGCGCCGTCGGCGGTGTTCCACTCCCAGAGGTCGACGACCTTGCCGCTGTGCCGGGCCTTGAGGCGGTAGTAGCCGCTGCCGGAGGAGACGAACTGGAACTGTTGCCACGCGCCGTCGTTACGGGACCACTGCTGGATCGCCGCGCCGTCCGCCGTCGAGGTGTCCCGGACGTCGAGGACCTTGCCGCTGTTCCGGTTGACCAGGACGTAGTAGGCGTTGGTGTCGATGCTCGCCGCCGCTGCCGGCGGTGCGCCGACCAGAACGGCGCCCGCGGCGCCGACCAGCGTGGTGATCATGGCGAGCACCAGGCCCGTACGCCGGCCGCGACGGAACGACCCACCGCCGGACGGTCTTCTCGTGCTGCTGAAGGGCATCGCTCCTCCTGGCTGGAATGGGCTCCGGGCGAACCGGAACGGGTGTCGACGACCGGGGGCACCTCGACCTGTGAGCGGTTACTCCAGGTGGAAGGTGGCCGAGGCGCGTTCGGCGCTCGAACTGACGGCCTCGATGTAGAGCAGTCCGTCGCGGTGGCGCACGTGGCGGCCCGGGAAGTTCTGCGACTCCAGGGAGATCCCGGCGCTGTCGGCGAGGCCGGCTTGACGGCGGAAGCTCGCGTCGCCGCCGAACAGCGCGGTGCCGTCGTTCTTCTCCACGTACAGGGCGTAGCCCCGGTGACGTAGGTAGTAACCGGGGAAGTTGGTCGACTCCAGCGACACCGAACCGTTGCCGGCGAGACCGCTGACGATGCGGAACTGGGAGTCGGCCAGGTTTGTCACGTTCGGCTCGACCCGCGCCCGGTAGTCGTAGTGCCGGATGTAGCTGCTGGCCTGGTCGTGTGACCGCAGGCGCACCGGCGTGGCCCCGTCGGGCACCGGGATGCCGAAGTTCGGGGTGCCGTCGGCGTTCCAGTACACCTTCTGTAGCCGGGTCCGTCGGTTCGGGTCGTTGAGCGGATCGCCGCTGATGTCGCGGTAGTTCCGGTCGTGGTAGACGAGGATGTCGCTCTGCCCGTCCTCGGAGACGGTGAACGAGTTGTGGCCGGGGCCGTACTGGCTGGTGGCCGCGTTGCTGGCGAACACCGGGCTGGGGCTCTTGCTCCAGGAGGCGGCGTCGAGCAGGTTCGCGCTGGCGGAGGCGCTCAGCATCCCGAGGCAGTAGTTGGCGTCCGTGGCGCTGGCCGAGTACGTCAGGAAGATCCGGCCGTTTCGTTGGATCACCGCCGGTCCCTCGGCAACCCGGTAGCCGCGGGTCTCCCAGTCGTACGTCGGAACGACGAGCCGGGTCACGGTGCCGGTGATCTGCCACGGGTTGGCACCCATCCGGGCGAGGTAGACGTTGGAGTTGTTTCCGATGGCCGGCTCCTGCTGGGCCCAGGTCAGATAGCGCACCCCGTTGGCGACGAAGGTCGAGGCGTCCAGGCTGAAGGTGTCCCAGGGTGTGGTGATCCGGCCGCGTTCGGTCCACGAACCGGTCAACGGATTGGCGTTGGCGTTCTCCAACACGTACATCCGGATCCGCCACACGTCGTCGGTCCGGCCCGCGGCGAAGTAGACGTACCACCGGTTGTTGATGAAGTGGATCTCTGGCGCCCAGATGTGGGCACCCATCTCTCCGCTGGTGTGGCGGCTCCAGATCGTCGTCTCCGCCGCCGTTGCCAACCCTTGCAGGGTGGTGGCCCGGCGCAGCACGATCCGGTCGTACTGTGGAACGGTCGCGGTCAGGTAGTAGTAGCCGTCGGTGTGCCGGAAGATGTGCGGGTCGGCCCGCTGGTTCACCAGCGGGTTGGTGTAGTTGACGGCGGGCGCGGCGTGCGCGGGCGCGGGCAGGCCGGCCGACACGGACAGCACCACCAGGACCGCGGCCAGCAGCGACCGCACCCGCCGAGGGACGCGGTGGCCGGCAGGCCCCCGGTGGACGGCCCGACGGCTTTTCGGGTCGGTTCGACGGGACGGCAGCGGCATGTGTCCTCCGCGAGCTTGGGATGGCCATTCACCAGCACCTGTAGCACCGCGGCGATGCCGTAGCCGATCCGGTCGACGCCGAGCGGTGACGTCGGGCAGGACCGGGGGAGAGGCACGAAGGGCTGGGAATGTGACGGTGGCGTTGCTACCAGGTGGCGGAGTTCATGTTGGCGTTAACATCGATGCCTGTCAAGCTGTTCCAGCCGCTCACCTGGCCGGAACAGCGGCCAAGTCGTGAACCCCGACCGGGCCTGGTTCCGCGAGCAGCTCCGCGCATCCTGACCCTTCATTTCACCGGTAGACCGGCGCGATACACCGCGAGTGGGCGGCGCAGCACCGTGATGTCGCTCGTGGGATCACCGTCCACGATCAGCAGGTCGGCCTCGAATCCGGTGCGGATCCGGCCCTTGCGCCGCCCCAGACCACACACCTCCGCGCCGACCGAGGTCGCCGCGGTGAGGGCAGCGGTGGCGGGAACTCCGCAGGCCACGTACTCGACAAGCGTCTCGGGCAGGATCCCGTGCGGCTTGGCGGGGCCGAGGCCCGCGTCCGAACCGGCCACCAGGCGGACCCCGGCCCGGTGCAGAGTGGCAACGCCGTCGCGCAGCGCGGCTTCGCTGAGCCCGGCCCGCGCCGCCATGTCCACCACCTCCGGTGGCGTGACCACGGCCGGGTCGGTGCCGAGCGTGGCACAGACCGCCACCCCGGACGCGGCCAGTCGGTCCGCGAGCTCCCCGGGAACACGGGCGCCGGCAGGGGTTACGCAGGTGCAGTGCTCGATGCCGTCCACGCCGACGCGCAGCGCCTGCTCGACCGCGCTGAGCGCGTGCGCGTGCGCGGTCACCGGCAGGCCCAGGTCATGGGCCTGCGTCAACGCCGCGGTCAGCTCCTCGTCGGTGAACTGGGGCCTCGTGGTGTCGGTGCCTGGGGTGAACACCCCGCCGCTGGCCATGACCTTCACCAGATCGGCACCGGACGCCGCCCGCAGACGTACGGCCTCGCGGACCTCGTCGACACCGCTCGCCTCACCGCCCAACGACCAGCAGTGCCCGCCGACGCTGGTGAGCGGTGCGCCGGACCCCACCACCGTTGGCAGGTCGTCCCGCACCCGCCGATCCCGCCAACGGAGCACCGCGCCGCGCCGGTCGCCCAGGTCCCGAACAGTCGTGACGCCGGCCGTCAGGTGCGTCCGCAGTGACGCCTCGACGACTTCGTCGAGGTCCGACTCGGGACGCTCCACGAGCCGGCCGAGCGCGTCGGGCCCAGCGTCGGCGCAGAGGTGTACGTGGGCGTCCACCAAGCCGGGTAGCAGGGTGCCGTTCGGCTCCTCACGCACCGGCCAGCCTTCCGGCGCCTCGGCGTCACCCAGGTGCACCTCGGCGATGCGCCCCTCGTCGAGCAGGACCAGCACCCCGCCGTCCACGAGCCGCTCGCCGTCGAACATCCGGGCCACCCGGACCGCATGTTTCGTCATCGTCATCCCAGCCCACTCCGCTCGACGCAGTTACCACCGGTCATGGCCTGACCATCGCACCGCCGAGCGCGCGCAGCCTCCCTCGCCGGAGCGATGTCTCGTCCCCCAGCCGAGTTAGCGGCCCGCGGCATGGTGTTCCGCGCCGGGAATCCGCCCTTTGCTCTGCACCCGCCCACGCACCAGGCACGGTCCGTAACTGGCGCATGGGCGGGTGCAGAGCAAAGGTGGGGTGTCTCTGGTGTGGCTGGTGGAGGTCGGGCCACCGCCACCTGCGCGCCCCGGACGTTTCGGCAGCAGTTGGCCCGTGACCTGAAGGTTGCCCTGCCGCACCTGGACGAACTCCGTGCGCTGGCCGACGGCCTCTGGCCGCCCGATGAAGGGCTGGCCAGCGCCGATATCGGTGGGTATGCCGACGACGAGGTGATGAGCGAGCCTCTGTCGATCAAGCGGCGGGCTACCCTGACCTGCGATGACTCGAAGCCCCCGTGATCAGAGGAGTCGATGCTGACATGACGTCAGGGCGACCGATGCCGACCCAGGACGAAGTGCTCGGGTACTTCGACACGCTGTCGAACTGGGGGCGATGGGGTGACGACGACGAACTCGGCACGCTCAACCACATCACCGACGACGTCCGGCTCGCCGCGGCGCGGGCTGTGCGGCACGGCAGGAGCGTGTCCTGCGCCTGGGAGGTCACCGCACCGGGAGACATGGAACGGTCGACGACGACGTGCCCGTGCACCGCCGACATGCCGGGTGCGGAGAACATGCCGCCCGCCTTCCACGCTGACCGGCGCTGGGGCTTCTCGTCCGAGCGGCTCGACATCTCGTTCCACGGCAACACCCTCACCCACCTCGACTCGCCGTGTCACATCTACTGGGACGGCACCATGTACAACGGACGGTCGCACTCGTTCGTCGACCCCGCGACGGGCTCAGCGTGGGCGGCCGTCACGGCGGCCGCGAACGGAATCGTCACGCGTGGTGTCCTGCTCGACGTTGCGACTACCCGTGGTGTGCCGTGGTTGGAGCCGGGCCAGGGGGTGTTCCCCGACGACCTCGAAGAGGCCGAGCGCCGCCAGGGCGTACGGGTACGACCCGGCGACGCGGTACTCCTGCGGACCGGCTACGGGCGCTCTCGGCACGAGAATGGTGCGGCCAGCGGCTTCACCCAGGCCGGCTGGCACGCGTCCTGCCTGCCGTGGCTGCACGAACGGGGGGTGGCGCTGATCGGCGCCGACACCCCACAGGACGTTCAACCGTCGGGGTACGACGACGTGTTGATGCCGGTCCACGCCGTGAGCCTCGTCGCGATGGGTCTGTGGATGCTCGACAACTGCGACCTGGAGGCCTGCGCGACGACGGCTGCCGAGCTTGGCCAGTGGGACTTCCAGCTGGCGGTCGCACCGGTTCGCTTCGCCGGCACGTCCGGCAGCCCGGTCAACCCGATCGCCACGTTCTGACCGTTGCGGCACACCCGACGCGACGAGGGCTCGCCACGACACCGCGCAAGAACAGGACTGGACGTTCCGCTCCCGCAGGCGCGGAAACGGGAGGCGCTCCCTCCACCGGGGGACAGGCTGCCCGGGGTACGGGCGTGGCGGCGCGGGACGCCATCGACTGTCGCCTCAAGGAATGCTCAAATTCGATCGACGTGATCCATTGAAGCCGCCCACCCGCATACGCTCACCCGACCGGTCCGCCGGCAATCACCCGTCGTAGGCAGAAGGAGAGGGAATGCGGCGATCACAACGGCGCATCGCGCTACTCGCGCTGTCCACCCTGGTGGGTAGCATTCTCGTGACGACCGGCCCTGCGGGCGCGGATCCCACGGGGCTCGCAGCCGCCGCCAGCCGATCCCAGCCTGAGGATCGTGCAGCGGTACGCCTCGTGCACATCAGGCTGACCGGTGCCGACATGCTGGACACGGTGTCCGCGGCCGGCATCGACCTCGAACACGGCCTCCGCCGCGTGCCTGACGGCATCGAGGGCGAAGTGGTGGTGACCGCCGAGCAGGTCACCGAACTCACGGCGATGGGCGTCGAGGTGCTCGGCGACGACGCGGGTTTCGCGTGGAGCGACGAGGCCGACGGTGGCCTTGGCATCGACGCGGCGAGCGCGCGGGCCGCCCAACCGGCGAACCACGACGCGACGGTACGCGTCGTCCGCGCCGACTGGTTCACCACGAAGGGTCAGGGCTTCCTCTACGTCGAGGCGCGCACCACCGAGGGGCAGCAGGAGGACCCGATCGTCGGGATGCAGCTGGAGAACGACTCGGGGAAGGGCACGCCGTTCGCCTTCGCCCGGACGATGAGCCGGTTCGTCGACTCGGGGCAGTACATGTTCCACCGGAACCTGTTCAAGCTCGACGTACGCCCCAACAAGATCAAGCTGACGAGTTCCACCGGTGGTGTCGCGACCGGCGTCGTCTCCAACTGGCTGGAGGGCGCCCCGCCGCCGCTGACGGCGAACCCGTCCTACAAGTCGGACTTCGTGGACGGCTACCGGCACCCGCAGCAGCTCTACAGCCGGGCCAAGGAGATCGCCCGGCAGTACCCGGACATCGCCGAGATCGTCTACCTGCCGAACCAGACGAACGGGTACCAACGCAAGGCGCAGGCCCAGATCGGCGGTACGGGGCAGTCGGCGGTCGTCGTCTCCTCGGCCGCGTGGGGTCACCAGGGCGGCAACGACATCACAGTGGACTTCGTGGACCGGCCGGACCCGGATCTCCCGCTGGCGGTGGAGGTCACCGGCACGGCGGTCCGTGTCCTGCTCGCCACTGACGCCTCGGGTGCACCGGCGAGCACGGCAGTGGAGGTGGCCGAGGCGCTGCGGACCCGCTCTGCGGGGCTCATCGACCGGGCTCACCCGTACCGCGCCAACGAGGGCACCGGCATCGTCGCTCCGACGGCCGGCCCGGTCGCGCTGACCGACTTCCTCGACCAGAAGCGCGTCGGAGCACCGGAGGGCGAGGTGCCGCGCGGGCCGGCGACGATCCCGGTCCTGCGGATCGGCAAGCACCGTGACGGTAAGAAGCCTGGTGTCCTCATCCAGGCGCAGGACCATGCCCGCGAGTGGGTGCCGGCGACGACCAGCCTGGAGTCGGCCGAACGTCTGGTGCACAACTACCGCTCCGACCGGGAGACGAAGAAGATCGTTGAGAACACCGACGTCTTCTTCATCCTGTCCAACAACCCCGACGGGGCGAACTACAGCTTCTACAACTTCGCGTCTCAGCGTAAGAACATGACGAACCACTGCCCGGACGCGAGCGCCGATCCGGGGCAGCGGAACTCCTGGGGCGTCGACCTGAACCGGAACTACCGGGTCGGGTCGGGCCACGACGGCTACGCGGGAGGGTCGACCAACTGCGTCAGTGGCACCTACCAGGGGCCGGAGGAGCTGTCCGAGCCCGAGTCGAAGAACATCATCTGGCTGGTCGAGAAGTACAAGAACATCAAGTTCATGATGTCGGTGCACTCCAACGGCGGCCAGCTCTTCTGGCAGCCCGGCGCCTACATCGCGGACGGCCGGATCACCACGCCGCGCCCGCCGCTGGGTGACGAGGCGTTCTACTGGCAGTCCGCCGCCCGGATCCTGTCCCAGGTCAAGGCCCACCGGGAAACCGTCGTCACGCCGGAGAACGTCGGCGGCTCGTCCGACGTCCTGTACTCCTCGGCGGGCAACGTACGCGAGGACCTGTACCACACCTACGGGATCTACGCGTTCGGCTGGGAGGTCGGGGGCTCCGTCTACAACCCGGCCACCGGCGACTGGCAGGGCGGTTCGTTCCAGCCGGAGTGGGACGGGAACCCCGAGCTGGTCAGTGGCCACGCCGAGACCATGGAGTACGCCAACGGGATCATGGAGATGTTCCGGGTCGCGGCGGACTGGGGCAGGGACAACAAGAACCCCACGTCCCAGCTGGTCCCCGGCGCGGGGCGTTACTCCGGGCCTGTCGACGTGCGCTTCGAGACCAGCGAGCCGGCCACCATCTACTACACAACCGACGGCAGCCGGCCCACGCTCGAGTCGCCCCGCTACGCCGCGACCGAGTTCCGTGAGCCGGGGCAGGTGTTCCACGTGACCGAGACGACGACGTTCCGCTGGTTCTCGGTCGACAGCGCTGGCAACATCGAGAAGAACTACGACCCGACGAAGAACGACAAACGCAACAACTACCGCACCGCGACGATCACAATCGCCAAGAGGTAGCGCCCCGCGACAATCGTTGCCCCGTCGGTGCGGACCACCCGCGCCGGCGGGGCAACTTCTGCATGAACACGTCACGCCGCTCAGCGGCCGTACACCTCCAGCTCCCACAGCGAATAGCCGTACGCGGGCAGAGCCCGCTGGGTGCCCTGGACACGTAGGTAGCGACCGGTCGCCGAGACGGCGATGTCGTCCACACCGCCGTCGCCAGTGGTCGTGGTGTGCACCGGTGACCAGGTGACGTTGTCCGGGGAGACCTGGATCTGGTACGCGCGTGCATACGCCGCCTCCCAGGTCAGCCGGACCCGGTCGAGGGTGCGGGACGCGCCCAGGTCCACCGAGATCCACTGCGGGTCGGCGTACGCGCTGCCCCAGCGGGTGGCCGTGTTGCCGTCCACGGCGTTGCCCGCCACGTGTGTGCTTTCGGGCTCCACGCTGGACGTAGTGACCGGCTTGCCCCGGGAGAGCAGGGTGCTGCCGGCCGCGGTGCCGTAGACGTTCAGGTCCCACAGCGAGTAGCCCCACTGGGTGGCGCGTTGGGTGCCGTACACCCGCAGGTAGCGGCCGGTGCCGGTGACGGTGAGGTCGTCGACGCCGCCGTCGCCGGTGGTCGTCGTGTACACCGGCGACCAGGTGGCGTTGTCCGGCGACACCTGGACCTGGTACGCCCGCGCGTGGGCCGTCTCCCAGGCCAGCCGAACCCGGTTGATCGCGTACGAGGCTCCCAGGTCGACGGTGATCCACTGCGGGTCGGCGTACGCGCTGCCCCAGCGGGTGGTCGTGTTGCCGTCCACGGCGTTGGCGGCCGCGTGCGCGCTGCCCGGCTCGACGCTGGACGCCGTCACCGGCCGGCCCTGGGCCAGGTCGGTGGCGGGCGGCTCACTGGGGCCGTCGGTCCTGATCCGCACGTTGCGATAGTTGATGTCCATTCCGGCGCCGTCGTTCTGCAACCCGATGTAGCCGTTGGCGATGGCCCGGCTGCTGACGTAATCGTTGATCTTGACGCCGTTGAGCCAGATCTCGACCCGCTGGCCGTGCACGCCGATCTCGTAGGTGTTCCAGGAGCCGGGTGGGTTGAGCGCCGCCGCGCGGGCGGCCTGGTTGGGTGCCTGGAAGCTGTAGACGCTGCCGGTGGTGCGCGTCGGGTCGCCGTCGGTGGCGTCGATCTGGATCTCGTGACCGGCGGCGACCGGGCCCCACGGGTCGCCCTGCGGATCGGGAAACCCGATGAAGACCCCACCGTTGTCGTCGCCCGGCATCATCCAGTCGACCTTGAGCGAGTAGTTGGCGAAGGTACGCACCGGGTACCAGAGCAACCCCATGCCACCGTTCGACGTGAGGGTGCCGTCGGCCAGGGTGAAACCGCCTGGCCCCGCCTGCCGCCACTGCCCGAGGCTGGCCTGGGTGCCGTCGAACAGCGGGGTGTAGCCGGGCTCCGGCCGGCAGTCGGCCGCCACCGCGCCCGCCGCCACCTGGATGCCGCCCAGCAGCATGCGGGTGAAGTTCGGGTCGGTGTAGCTCTGGTCGGTGTGGCCGAGGCCGGTGTACCAGGAGCGTCCGCCGCCGTAACTGTGGCACCAGGTGATCGGGTGATCACCACCCATCGACCCACCGGTGTACGACGACTCGTCGAGGTTGGCCAGCACCCTGACCGCCGAGCGGGGGTTGGCCCGGTAGTTGTACCACTCGTCGGTGCGGGTCCATCCCGACGGCAGGTGCGCGGTCGAGATGTTGGCCCGGTCCTCGACCCGCACTGTCGCCTGCTGGGTGGCCGGGTGCGAGGCGAAGTACCCGCCGACCAGCCCGCCGTACCACTGCCAGTCGTACTCGGTGTCCGCGGCGGCGTGCACTCCGACGAACCCGCCGCCGGCGCCCACGTACGCCTCGAAGGCGTCCTGCTGGCCGGCGTTGAGCACGTCCCCGGTGGTGCTGAGGAAGACCACCGCCTGGTACTGGGCGAGGTTGGCAGTGGTGAAGGTCGCCGCGTCCTCGGTGGCGGTGACTGTGAAGCCGTTCGCGGCTCCGAGCTGCTGAATGGCGGCGATGCCGTTGGGGATGGAGGAGTGCCGGAAGCCGGCGGTTTTGGAGAAGACCAGGACCTTGCCCAACGGTGCGGCCTCGGCAGGGGCCGAGGTCACCGTCGCCGTACCGGCGGCGAGGGTGAGTCCGGTGACGACGGCGGCGGCGAGCGGAGTCAACTTCATCGACACGATCTCCTCTGGATCGTCGTGCGGATGCAGGTCTCGCACCCCGGGAAGTGCCCCGGTGTGCCCGCGTCCGCCGAAACGAGGGCGATGTCGAGACAACGCGGAGCGGCGTCACCGTGCCGGGTTGGCGGCATCCGGATGAACATCGATCCACATCGTTGATGTGCAGTTAACAACGGGCGCCAGTGAGGGTCAATCCCTTGGGATGGCCCGGGTTTCCTCAGGAGCGGTGAGCGGCCACGTTGATGACGTTGCCGTCCGGAGCGCGGACGAAGAACCTGCGCACGCCCCACGGCTCGGTGGTCAGCGGGTGAACGATCTCGTAGCCGAGCCGCTGTGTCTCCGCATAGGCGGCGTCCACGTCATCCACCTGCACGCTGATGACCGAGTCCTCGGGTGCGGTCGCGTCGCCGGAGACGAGCTGCACGGCGGTGGTCCCGACGCCATTGTCGGTGTCAGGCGAGGTGTAGCGGGCCACCCAGCCGAGGTTGAACTCCTCGGTGCCGAGACCGAGGAAGTCGGTGTAGAAACCCTTCGCGGCGTCGATGTCAGCCACCGGAAGGTTGGGGAGAATACGGATCACGCGCACGCGGACCTCCAGCTCAGACGTTTCGGCCTGCCCGATTATCCGCCTGACATGACCCTGACCGCGCACTTCGGGCTCGGGCGGCGACGGGTGGTCCTGGACTCCTAGTCTGTTGACCATGATGACGCGCAGGCCGGTGCTGGTGGTCGCCCTCGTCACGGTTGCCACGATGGTGCCGGTGGTCGGCGGGTGCGTCGCGGCCGGAATCCTGGCCGTTCGAGATGATCCTGCCGACCTGCGTTCGTGCCAGAAGTCGTTGCAGGTCGCCGAGGCGAAAGTTCGGACCGACCGCTGGGATCCGCCAGAGGAGATGCCGGACCTCGGCGATTACCTCGAGATCCACTGGCAGGTGCATGCCAGCGGCAATCCGTGTTCCCGAGCGCCCGGCCCGACGGACTGGGCGTACCAGGGTGTGATCAAGCTGCGGCCGGAAGACACCAGAGTGTTGGCAGAGCGGTACGAATTTCGGCCCTGGTCCTCCGTCAACCTGGATGAACTGTCCCACTCCAGCAAGCCCACGGACGCGTGGTCAGCCCTCGTGCCCTTCCTGCCGACCGCGCCGAGATGGCTGCACAGCACGTTGTACAACGAGAGGGATTCGTCGACACGATGGCGCGTCGGATTCCTCGACGTCGAGCATCAGACGCTCTTCTTCATGCTGAACGACCACTAAGGCCTGTTTCATAAGAACTGCCTTACGTCAGCTCAGCGCGGCCGCCTTGCGCAGCAGCACCGAGCGTTCGCGCTGATTGGCGCAGCGCCGGGCGGCCAGCTCCAGCTCGGCGCGCGCCTCCGGAAGCCGTCCGAGGCGGGTCAGCAGCTCGCCGCGCACGGTCGGGACGAGGTGTGACCCGGACAGCCGGTTCGCGGCGATCAGCGCGTCCACGATGACCAGGGCTGGCGCCGGACCCGAGGCCATGGCGACGGCGACGGCCCGGTTGAGTTCGACCACCGGCGAGGGCGCGACCCTGCCGAGTGTCTCGTAGAGCCCGACGATCCGGGCCCAGTCGGTCTCCTCGACCGAGGGCGCCGACGCGTGCGTGGCCGCGATCGCGGCCTGTAGACCGTAGGGGCCGAGGCCGCGCTGCGCTGCCCTGGCCAGCGCGGCCAGCCCACGGCGGACAGCCGGGAAGTCCCACAGCCGGCGGTCCTGGTCCGCAAGAAGGATCGGGGTGCCGTCCGGGTCGGTCCGGGCCGGGAAACGCGCGGCCGTCAGCTCGCACAGGGCGAGCAGGCCGTGCACCTCCGGCTCGTCCGGCTGGAGCGCGGCAAGTGTGCGGGCCAGCCGGATCGCCTCGTACGCCACGTCGGGGCGCAGAAGGTGGTCGCCCGACGTGGCAGTCGACCCCTCCGTGAAGATCACGTAGAGGACGTTGAGCACACCGCCCAGCCGCTCGCGGCGCTCACCGACCGGCGGCAGCTCGAACGGCACCCCGGCCGCAGTGATCGCCTTCTTGCCCCGGGTGATGCGGGCCTGCACGGTCGGCACCGGCACCAGGAACGCACGGGCGACCTCCTCGGTGGACAGTCCGCCGACCACCCGCAGGGTCAGCGCCACCTGCGACTCGCGGGAGAGCACCGGGTGGCAGCTCACGAACATCAGCGCCAGCACATCGTCGTCGATCCGGTCGGTGTCGATGTCGATGTCCTGATCGAGCGCGGAATCGGCCGCCAACAGGGCGTACCGCTCGTGGAGGGCGACCCGACGGCGGATCGCGTCGATCGCCCGCCGCCGGGCCGTGGCCATCAGCCACCCGGCCGGATTGGCCGGAGAGGCGCGCGGCCAGGACACCAGCGCCTCGGCCACCGCCTCCTGGGCCGCGTCCTCTGCCAGCCCGAAGTCACCGGTGAACCGGGTCAGCGCGGCCACGATCCGCGCCGACTCGATCCGCCAGACGGCCTCGACGTCGGCCGTACCCATCAGACCTGGCCGTTGCTCTCGCCGCCCTGCGGGACCTCGTCGGCCTCGGCCACCCGCCGGACCTCGATCTTGGACCCGCGGACCGCCGGGACCCGCGTGGCCCACGCGACCGCCTCCTGTTTCGTGGCGACATCGAGCAGGAAGTAGCCTCCGAACAATTCCCTGGTCTCGCCGTACGGACCGTCGGTGACCACCGGTGCCGCGCCACCGAAGTCGACAACGACGCCCTGGCGCGGATCGTCCAGCCCTTCGGCCGCGACGAGAACCTCGGCCTTCATCATGTCCTCGATGAACTGGCGGGTGGCGGCCATCATCTCGTCGAGGTTGGCCATCATGGCCGCGTTCGTCTCATCGGTGCCCCGCATGATCAACATGTACTTCGACATCGCGTTCTCCTCATCCGGCGGGCCGCCTCTCGACCCCAGCATCCCCACGTCGAACGGGCGGCCCGCGGATCGACACGAGCCCGGAGCATTCTTCTCTGTCCCTTGCTCGGCGATCTTGCTCTTGCTGTCCCGGCATAAGGGGCATTCCGCCTGTGTCGACAACCGAAACTGCATGATCGCCGCGGTTGGGTAGCGCCGCCGACGCTTGATTCGATCGGCATTCGTCAATAGATTGAGGGTGGGCGCCGCCGGGGTCCGGGGACCGGGGCCGTCGGCGGCTGACAGGTCCACC
The DNA here is from genome assembly GCF_040648775.1 of Micromonospora sp. NPDC049089. Taxonomy (NCBI): domain Bacteria; kingdom Bacillati; phylum Actinomycetota; class Actinomycetes; order Micromonosporales; family Micromonosporaceae; genus Micromonospora; species Micromonospora sp. NPDC049089. The sequence goes on along the minus strand of NZ_JBEZEH010000091.1, from coordinate 10,582 downwards.
CCGAGCCGGGCATGTCGGTCGTACGCGCGACCGGTCGCTGTGGCGCACCGCCGCGCCGCATCCAGGGCACGTTGCCACGCCGCGTCCGTCCAGGACGCGCCGCCGTGCCGCCTTCGCTCAGCTCGATGGCAGAAGGACCCTTCATGACGATTCTCCGTGCCCGCCCCGCCGCGACCCTGGTGGTCGCCGCGGCGCTGGCCGCCGCCGTGACCACCACCGGAGCGGCCCTACTCACCGGCCCGGCCGCCGCCGCCCAGGGCTGCCGGGTCGACTACACACCCAACCAGTGGCCCGGCGGATTCACCGCCACCGTCAAGGTCTCCCCGGGGGACGCCGCCGTCTCCGGTTGGAGCGTCACCTGGACGTACGCCGGGGACGAGCGGGTCACCAGCGGCTGGAACGCCACGGTCAGCCAGTCCGGATCGACGGTGACCGCCCGCAACGCGTCGTACAACGGCAGCATCCCGGCCGGGGGCTCCACCGAGTTCGGGTTGCAGGGCACGTACGGCACCAGTGGTGGCGCCCCGACCGGGTTCAGCCTGAACGGCGTGCCGTGCAACGGCGCCACGCCGCCGACCACCCCACCGCCGACGACGCCTCCACCCACCACCCCGCCGCCCACCACGCCTCCGCCGACCACGCCGCCGCCCACCACCGAGCCGCCGACCGGGTGTGCCGGCGCGGTGCTCTGCGACGGCTTCGAGGGCCAGACCGGTTCGACGCCATCCGGTGACTGGACCGTGGTGAGCCCGGACTGTTCCGGCGCGGGTACCGCCACCATCGACACGGCGACCGCACGCAGCGGCAGCCGGTCGGTCCGGATCAACGGCGCCGCCGGGTACTGCAACCACGTCTTCATCAGATCCACGAAGAACCTCGGCAGCGTGGGCAACGTCCGGTACGGCCGGATCTGGGTGCGGCACACCACCGCCCAACCCACCGAACACACCACGATGATGGCGATGGCCGACGCGGCTGACGGCAACAAGGATCTGCGGTTGGGTGGCCAGAACGGCGCCCTCCAATGGAACCGCGCCTCGGACGACGCGACCCTGCCCGAGCAGAGCCCGGCCGGGGTGGCGCAGAGCCTGCCACTGCCCACCAATCGGTGGACCTGCGTGGAGTTCATGGTGGATGGCGCGGCCGGTCAGCTGCGTACCTGGGTGGACGGGACCGCCATTCCCGGGCTGACGGCGGACGGCTCACCGACGCACGACATCGACGGCCAGTGGTACAACCGCACCTGGCGGCCGCAGCTCACCGACCTGAAGCTGGGCTGGGAGAGCTACGGCGGCGGAGCCGACACCCTCTGGTACGACGACGTCGCGATGGGATCGAGCCGGATCGGCTGCTGACCCTTCGGGGTAGCGGGCGGGGCCGTCGCCGGTGCCCGTCCAGATCAGTGAATGTGTCAAGGGTGTGATCCGGAGGCCGGGTCACACCCTTGACCGTCATTGATCTCCATCGCGTCACGGCGGGCCCCACAGCTGCTCACCTCGCGCGGCAGGATGTCTCAAGACTGTCTGATCGGGGACCGAGGAGAGGGCGACAATGGCCAGCACGTTGACCGACATCCTGGACGCGGCGGCGCACGGGCGCTTCCCGCCACCGGACGGCGGAACCACAGTGGTGCCACAGCCAAGCCGCCGTGACGCCGGGGTCATCGCCTTCACCGGACACTCGGTCGTGTTCACCGACGAGGACCCCCAGTGGGTACGCCGTACGTTGGCGTCCATCGACTGCGATCCACTGGCGGCCACGATGAATCCGCGTTTCCTGGGTGCGCTGCTCGACCACACTCGGCGCTCCATGGACACGATCGACCTGCTGACCGTGGCGAGCAGCCTTGACGGGCCACCTCCACTGCCGCTGACCGAGCTGGCCGACGCGGGTCATCCTCGCGAGGTCAGGGCACGTCGGCGTCGTGACGACATCCGTGTCTGGGCCGCCGAGGGTGGGGTGGTCGTGCTCGGCCGCGGGGTGGCCGGCCGGTGGGAGGCGGCGATAGAGGTCGACGACGAGTGTCGCCACCGGGGTCTGGGACGGGCGTTGGCGACGGCCGCCCGACACCTCGTGCCCGACGGTCAGCCGGTCTGGGCCCAGCAGGCCGCCGGCAACGCGCGCAGCGTGCGCGCGTTCCAGGCAGCGGGTTTTCGACCTGTTGGCGCCGAGGCGCTGCTGCTCGCGACGTAGACACCGCAGCGGACGCACCACTGTGGGCCGAAACGTGATCAGCGGGAGGTTTTCCGAGATCACGCCGGGGGGTATCCCGGCGGTTGAAGGCAGCCGCCCGCTACCCCTGATTGAGGAGAGCACCATGTCGGTCCAGGCATTTCTCTACGTTGTCGCCGTCATCCTGATCGTGCTCGCTGCTCTGCCGCTGCCCACGAGGGGTGTCTCGCTCGCGCTTCTGGGCGCCGCCTGCGCCCTGCTGGCCTACGCCTGGCCGGTGATCACCGACTGACCTTGGCGTGAGTCGTCGTTGGTGCGGCCGGTGGCCAGCAGCCAGAGCGTGATCGCGCTGCCGGCCACCGACTGCGATTCTGTTGCCGTCACTGGGCCGCCGTTCGCCGTCGCTGGCGGTACGCGGCGGCCTTGGCGCGATCCCCACAGCCGCGCATGCCGCACCAGCGCCGCCGTGCGGCTCGCGACCGGTCGACGAACGCTCGGGTGCAGTGCTCGTCGGCGCACCAGCGGAGGGCCAGCCGGTCGTCGCTGGCGTGCAACTCAAGGCAGTCGCGGGCGAGGACTGTCAGGACGGCGTTCAGGCCGCCGTTGCGGTGCACCCCGTCGACATCGAGGCGCAGCGTGGGCAGTGGTCCCGCTGCCGCCTCATTGACCAGATCGCGATCCGCCGTGGCCGCGTCCGTGCCCTCGATCAAGGCTTGGACCAGCCGGAACATCGCCTCTCGGACCGCCTTGACGTGCCGCAGGCCGGCGTCGTTTACATCAGGCGCTTGCTCGACGATGCCGGCCTGGACGGCCCAGTCCGCGAAATCTGTCGGCGTGGTCAGCTGCTCGACGTCAGCGTGGCCGCGCTCGGCGAGGGTGGGAAGGAAGTCCAGTACCGGCCGATCGGCGATGAACTCAAACTCCACGTCACCATATTGACCGGTGACGCGACGTGGTGCAAGAGTGAGGCGATGTCATCACCGGTCGAACAGGTGACGGAGCTGGATCCCGGTAGTCGCCGCGACGCCGCTCGGCTGAGCCGCTACCTGGTCATGGCACTGCTGGCCCGTACCGCTGACGAAGGCGCCCGGGTCGCACTGGTGATCTTCGCGTTGACCGGACGGGCAGCGCAGCCGTCGGAGGGATGTTGGTCGCGACCCTGCTCCTTCCACACGTCGTGGCAGCGCCCCTGGTCGGCGGGCTGGTCGACCGGTCGCGACGACCGGCAGCCGTGCTCGCCGCCGCGATCGCCGTCTTCGCCAGCGCCCTCGCGGCAACGGTCGCCCTGCTCGGTCACGCGCCGCTGTGGCAGACCTACCTCGTCCTCGCGATAGCGGGGTGTTGCGGACCGGCGGTGACCGGCGGGCTCACCAGCCAACTGGCTGCCCTGGCCGGTTCCGCGCACGAGGCTCGTGCCTTCGCGCTTGACTCGTTGTCCTACACCGTCGCCGGCATGGTCGGGCCCGCGACGGTGGGGCCGGCGGTGGCGTACGCCAGCCCGAGCGCCGCCATCATGGCGCTCGCGGTCGCCGGCGGGCTCGGCGCGCTCGGCGTCGCATCCCTGCGCCTGCCAGCCCTCTCCGCCGGGAAGCAGACCCGAGCGGTCGACCTGTTCCAGGGTGCCCGCGAGATCGTGCGGAACCGGGCCCTGCGAACGATCACACTTGCCACCAGCGTCGGCCAACTGGGCCTCGGCGGTCTGGCTGTCGTCGCCACCACCCTCGCTGCGGCTGCGCACCAACCCAGCCGAGCTGGGCTGCTCCTCAGCGTGACCGCCGGTGGCGCGTTCGTGGGATCACTGCTCTGGGCGTGGCGTCCGATGCCGGCGTCCCGCGCGCCTCTCGTGACGGTCTGGGCCATGGTCGCGGTCGGCGTACCCCTCGCGTTGGCCGCCACTGTGCACTCCCTGTCGCTGGCCGCCGCACTGTTCGCGCTGTCCGGGCTCTTCACCGGACCGTTCGCCGCAGCGCTGTTCCTGGCCCGGAGTCAACTGGCCGCCGAGACGACCCGTACGCAGGTCTTCACCATCGGCGCCGGGCTGAAGGTGGCCGCCTCGGCGATCGGCATCGGTCTCCTGGGCCTCGCCACCGACCTGCCGGCTGGTGCTCAACTGCTGGTGGTGGCCGCCTTCCCAATTCTCGCGGGCGTCGCCGGCGGCGTACTGCTGCGGCGCCCACGAGCGGTTGCGGGCGAACACATCGATGCTTGCTGAGTTTCTTTCACAAGCGTAGGAAGGACACCACCCGTCGATCCGCCGTCCAGCGTCGAAGGAGATGCGTGTGACCACCTCCAGAGGGCTCCGTCTCGCCGTGTCCGTGCTGGTGACGGCGGGTGCCGTCCTGCTCGGCACGGCGGCCCCCGCCGCACCGCCAACGGCTCCCGCACCGGTCGGGCACCCGTCCTGTGACCCGATCGACCCGGCGGCCTGCCTGCTGCCGTTCCCGAACGACTACTTCACCGTGGCGGACCGGAGCAGCCCCACCGGCAAGCGGGTGCGGTTCGCCGCCGCCGCGATGCCCGCCAACGTGCAGGGAACCCCGATCGACCCGACGGAGTGGAATCGGCAGGACGGGTTCAGCCCAGGCTCACCGATCCTGGTGCGCGTACCCGGTCTCGACGCCGCGGCCAGCGGGATCGCGCCGGTCACCGACATCGGCCGCTCGCTGGCGCCGAACGCGCCGATCGTGCTGCTCAACACCCGGACCGGTGAGCGCACGCCGTACTGGGCCGAGTTGGACGCGCACGCCACCGGCCAGCCCGACCGGCAACTGCTGATCATCCGGCCGGCGGTGGCGCTGACCGAGGGCACCCGCTACGTCGTCGGGTTGCGCGGCCTGCGGGACGGCAACGGTGCGTCGATCCCGGCGCCGAAGACGTTCACGGCGTACCTGTCCGGTGCTGGCCTCAAGCAGCGGGACGCGCGGGGGTCGCAACTGAGGCGGATCGTCGCCGAGCTGAGTCGGGCCGGCGTCAAGCGGCACAGCCTCTACCTGGCCTGGGACTTCACGGTGGCCAGTCGGCACGGGCTGACCGGGAGGATGTTGGCGGTCCGGGACGACGCGTTCGCCGACCTCGGCCGGGCCGCGCCGCCGCTCACCGTCACCCAGGTGACCGACTATTCGCCGGAGCAGGATCCGCTGATCGCCCGGCAGGTGACCGGCACCGTCGGCGTACCGTCCTATCTGACCGGCGATGGCGGGCCCGGCTCCCGTCTGCACTACGGGCCCGCCGGCGGCGCCGGAACGCCGCCCACGCCGAACGCCCTGCCCACGCCGTCCGGCGCGACGGTGGCGGCCGACTTCGTCTGCAACATCCCGCGCAGCGCCTCGGCTGCGCGGCCGGCTCACCTCTCGCTCTACGGCCACGGACTGCTCGGCCGACCGACCGAGATCAACGCCGGCAACGTCAGGACGATGTCGAACACCCACAACTTCACCTTCTGCGCGACCAGTTGGATCGGCATGGCCGCCGCAGACGTTCCCTTCGTGGCCAACGCCTTCACCGACCTCAGCGCCTTCCCCGCGGTGGCGGACCGGTTGCAGCAGAGCTTCCTGAACTTCCTCTTCCTGGGTCGCGCGATGATCCACCCGGCGGGGTTCGCCGCCCACCCGGCGTTTCGGGACGCCACCGCCCGGCCACTGATCGATCGCGTCGGCGGGCTGCACTACGACGGCAACAGCCAGGGCGGCATCAACGGAGGTGCCCTCACCGCCATCGCCCAGGACTGGACCCGGTCGGTGCTCGGCGTACCGGCGATGAACTACTCCACGCTGCTGCAACGCAGCGTGGACTTCGCACCGTTCCAGACCGTGCTGGACGGCTACTACCCGGACAAGGTCGACCAACAGCTGGTCCTCGCGCTGCTGCAGATGTTGTGGGACCGGTCCGAGGCCAACGGGTACGCCCAGCACATGACCGACCGGCCGCTGCCACGGACACCGGCGCACCAGGTGCTGATGCACGTGGCCTTCGCCGACCAGCAGGTCTCGCCCGCCGCGGCGGAGGTGCAGGCGCGCACCATCGGCGCGCGCCTGCACACACCCGCGCTCGCCGACGGCTGGTCACTGGACGCGCGACCGTACTGGGGCATCGCGCCGATCCGCCGCTACCCGTACACCGGCTCGGCGATCGTGATCTGGAACAGCGGCGCGGCGCACGCGCCGCCCCCAACCAACCTCGCCCCGGCGGGGCCGGAGTACGGCGACGATCCGCACGAGTTCCCCCGCGCCCAGGCCGGAGCCCAGAAACAGAAGGCAGTCTTCCTGCTCACCGGCAAGGTCGTCGACGTCTGCGCGCGGACACCCTGCCCGTGAGGCCCGGCCCGCCGGGACCACCACCCCGGTGTCGTCGATGCACCACATTGATGGCGGCCTTGTCCCGATCGGTACCCTCTGGCACGCTCTGACAACGCCGGACGGTGTCGTCTGACATGGGGGAGTGATGAAGGACCAGCGTGCTGCCACCCAGTCGCTTCAGGACAGACGAGCCGCCGAGAGCTTCGCCGAGCAGCTTCGGACATTGCGGACCAGCGTGGGTGACCCGTCGTTCCGGAAGATGGCCGGGCGCTCGGGCCGGATCTCGCACACCACGCTGCACGAGGCCGCCGCCGGCACCAGGTTCCCCTCCTGGGAAACGGTCCGGGAGTTCGTCCGCGCCTGCGAGGCGGACGAGGCCCAGTGGCGGCGTCGCTGGGAGGACGCGCAGCGTCCCGCGTCCGTTTCCGGCTCAGAGGACGGCGATACCGCCCCGGAGACGACCGGGCCCGTCGCGTCTGTCGTTCCCGTGCCGTCGCCGGAGCGGCAGAACCCGCTGCGGGGCACCGACTATCCGCCGACCGACCAGGACGTCGCGAGGGGACCTCGGCACCGGCTGCCGTGGCTCGCCGCCGCCGCTGTGGTCCTGGTGGTGGCGATGGTCGCCGTGCTGGGAGTCGTCGTCCGCGGCCGGTCGTCCCGGGACGCCCCCGACGCCGTTTCGGCGTCGTCCACACCGACCGTGTCGCCGTCGGCGTTCTCGGACTCGCTGATCCCCGGCGACTCGAGCAAGTTCATCGCCGACGTCACCATTCCCGACGGCACCCGGGTGCGGGTGAACTCCCAGTTCGTCAAGGTGTGGGCGCTCAAGAATGTGGGGAAGGTGGCCTGGCACAACCGTTTCCTGGCGCGGACCAACCCGACCGCCGACGCCGACGGTTGCCAGGTGCCGGATCGGGTGGCGATCGGTGACACACCACCTGATGAGCAGGTGATGATCAGTGTTGAGGTCACCGCGCCCAGCCGCCCCGGAAAGTGTTGGGTGAGCTGGAAGATGGTCGACGAGAACGGGCAGGAGTACTTCCCCACCCGCCGGCCGGTCTACTTCATGGTCACCGTCACCGCCTGAACGCGCTCCCGGCCGGTGCCGGAGTGCCATCGCTCGATGTCAGCCCCGGACGCCACCGAATCTGACAACACCACATCCATCGAGGTCGGTGAGGGCCTGACGGATCTGACAGCACAGCAGGGGTACCGAACAGCAGGCCGATTCTCGCAAGGTGATGTCCGTTCCGAACGACTCACCAATTGCGAGGAGGATCGACAGTGCGCCGTCCCTGGTTGTCCGTCGGGCTCGCCGCGCTCTGCGTGGCCGTCGGCGTCCCGGCCCACGCCGGAGCCGCGACATCCGGCGCCACAGCGCAGCAGCCCGTCACCACGGCCGCGCGGCCAGTCGTGGACATGGAGGCCACCGTCCTGGCGGCCCAGATCGACCCCCGCCGCGCAGACAACACACTGACCCCGGGCGCGAAGAACTCGGTGCTCGCCGTCGAGCAGGCGCTCCAGGCGCGGGGCCTGCTGAACGCACAGTGGGTCGACGGCTACTTCGGGACCGTCACCGTCTCGGCGTACGCGGCGTACCAACGCTCACTCGGCTACACCGGGGTGGCCGCCAACGGGCTACCCGGCACGACGTCGCTGACGAAGCTCGGGCTGAACCGTTACACAGTCGGCAACACGATCGGCCCGGGCGGGAAGGTCTCGCGTGACGGGTACGTCGTCAACGCCCGCACCCAGGCCATGCTGTCCGAGGCGCAGCGTCTCCTCGGCTATTCCCTGGTGCTCGATCAGGGCTCCTACAACCCCGGGGGCGACCCCACCTCGGCCGGTACGCACGACGGCGGGGGTGTGGTGGACATCGCGGTCACCGGCATGACCGCTGCCAGGCGCACCGCCGTCGCCAGGGCGCTGCGTCAGGTCGGCTTCGCCGCCTGGGTCCGTAGCCCGAGTCAGGGCGACTGGCCGTGGCACATCCACGCCACGGCGATCAACGACACGGACCTGTCCAGCCAGGCGCAGCACCAGGTCGGCGACTACTACCTGGGCATGAACGGCCTGGCCAACCAGGGACCGGACGACGGCCCCCGGGTCCCGATCAAGACCTGGGAGCAGTACCAGCGCGGGCAGTGACCCGCACCCTCTCACCGTTTGGGAAAGGACACCATGAACATCCGTAAGAGCCTCGCCGCCGTCGGCGTCGCGCTGGCCGCGACCACCTCGATCCTCAGCGTCGCGTCGCCCGCGTCGGCGGCGGCCCGAGACGGGGTCTGCGACAGTGGCGAGTTCTGCTACTACTACAACAGCGACAACGCGGGATCGATCTCTGACTTCACCGGATCGCTCGACGACTACGGCACCGAGCAGCCCTCGTGCTACGACTTCAAGGGCGCTGGCGCTGGCAAGGGCCTGTGCATCAAGAACGAGGCCGCCTCGGTCTGGAACCGCAGCACCAAGACCGTGCGCGTCTACTACAACAGCGGCTACGCCGGTTCTTACCAGGACTTCGCGGCCGGCGCGAAGGGCAACCTCAACGCCACGCTGAAGAACAACAACGCCTCGCACCAGTTCTCGCCGTCGGCGCGCACGAACCTGTCGTACGGCCTCTACCAGGCCAGCGGCGGCACTGTCACGTGCGGCTTCGACGGTTACACCACCACGCCCGGGCGGCACGAGGGCATCGACATCGCCCGCAGCGTCGGCTCGGACGTGCGGGCCCTGGTCTCCGGATCGGTCATCTACGTCGCGCGGGGCAGCACCGGCAGCGGCGGCCTGTCCACGATCTCCGTCTACAACTCCTCGCTCAACAAGACGGTGATCTACCTGCACACCGCGCCGAGGTCCGGGGTGAGCGTGGGCGACGCCATCAGCAAGGGCGAGATCATCGCCGATGAGTCGTGGCACGGGGTGTCGTCCAGCTCGGGCGCGCACACCCACGTCGAGGTCCGGGCCGGCCGGCAGACCCACGCGGCCGTGAGCGTCGGCGACCCCACCCTGGACAACGCCGACCCGACCGCGTTCTGGAACGCCCAGGGCTACAACGAGAGGTAGGACGCCGTGCATATTCGCAAGGGCCTCGCCGTCATCGGCGCAGTCCTCGCCATGTCCACCTCCATCCTGAGTGTGGCCTCGCCGGCAGCGGCGGCCGCACGGGACGGAACCTGCGACAGCGGTGAGTTCTGCTACTACTACAACAGCAACCAGGCCGGTTCGGTCTCCGACTTCACGGACTCACTGGACGACTACGGCACCACCCAGCCGACCTGCTACGACTTCAAGGGCTCGGGCAGCGGCAAGGGCCTGTGCGTGAAGAACAACGCCGCGTCGGTGTGGAACCGCACCGGCAAGACCGTGCGCGTCTGGTTCAACAGCAACTTCGCCGGTGCGAGCCAGGACTTCACGTCCGGCACGAAGGGCAACCTCAACGCCACGCTGAAGAACAACAACGCCTCGCACGAGTTGCTGAGCGGGCCGACGGGCTGTAGCACCGACGGCACCAACAGCAAGCTGCCGAGCACCATCCTCGTCTACCGGGTCAGTCTCGGCCGGGTCGACCGGGTCGACTTCAAGACGTACGTCAAGAACGTCCTCCCGAACGAGTGGGTGACGAGTTGGCCGTCCGCCTCGCTGGACGCCGGTGCGATGGCCGTCAAGAGCTATGGCTGGTACTGGGCGCTGCACTCGACCCGGAAGACGTCCGGCGGGCAGTGCTACGACGTCCGGGACGACACCGGTGACCAGGTCTACCGGCCGTCGACGGCAGTCTCGTCGACGTCCGCCGCGGTGGACCGGACGTGGTCGGTGCGAATGACCCGGAGCGGCAACATCCTGCGGGCGCACTACTGCGCGACCACCACCGCGTGTGGTGGCTGGGTGGACGGGGACTGGATGTCGCAGTACGGCTCGCGTGACCAAGCGAACGCGGGCAAGAACTATCAGGCGATTCTTCGCTACTACTACAGCGACATCGCGCTCTCCTGAGGTCAGGCACCAACCGCGCCGCCCGCCGCTCTCGCCCTGCCGACCGGGCTGATGCGGACGTTCCCCCATCCGGGCACCAACTTCGTGGTCTTCGTGCTCTTCTGGCCGGTGCTGCTCAC
>NZ_JBEZEH010000090.1:0-25645 GCF_040648775.1 Micromonospora sp. NPDC049089 | reverse complement strand
GGGCAGCTTCGCCGGGCTGGCCGCGCTGGCCTTGGACCGGGCGCGCGGCGAGGAGGAACGGGAACTGCGGGTGGTCCTGGAGGACCGCGAGCGGATCGCCCGCGACCTGCACGACGTGGTGATCCAACGACTCTTCGCCACCGGCCTGCAACTCCAGAGCGCCGCACCGATGGCCCGCCCTGAGGTGGCCAAGCGAATCAACGCGGCCGTCGACGATCTGGACGCCACCATCCGCGACATCCGCCGGACGATCTTCGAGTTGCGTACGCCGATGACCTCGGAGCTGCGCACCGAGATCCGTGCGGCGGTCGAGGCCGCCGCCGAAGCGCTGGGCTTCAAGCCGCACCTGGAGCTTTCCGGGCCGGTGGACAGCGCCGTGCCGGACGCCATCCGCCCGGACCTCACCGCCGTGCTGCGCGAGGCGCTGTCGAACGTGGTCCGCCACGCGCAGTGCACCCGCGTCGATGTCGCCGTACGCGTCGACTCCGGCCAGGTCACCGTGACGGTCACCGACAACGGGGTGGGCTGCGACCCGGCCGCCGCCCGGGGTGGCCTGGTCAACCTGCGCGAACGCGCCAGCCGCCTCGACGGCACCTTCACTGTCACCGCGGCCGAGTCGCGCGGCACCGAGGTGTGTTGGGCCGTGCCGCTGCGCGACTGACTCCCGCGACCCGGGTCAGGGCGCCTTGCCGAGCAGACGCGTGGCCAGAACGGCGGCCTGCGTGCGGCGCTCCAGGCCCAGCTTGGCCAGCACGCTGGAGACGTAGTTCTTCACTGTCTTCTCCGCCAGGAACATCCGACCGGCGATCTCCCGGTTGGTCAGCCCCTCGGCCACGTACTCCAGGATCCGCCGTTCCTGCTCGGTGAGCGACTTCAGCTCGCGCGGCTGCTCGACGCCGTTGCGGATGCGCTCCAGCACCCGGGTGGTGATCGCCGGGTCGAGCAGCGACTGCCCGGCCGCGACGCGACGCACCGCGTCGACCAGGTCGGTGCCACGGATCTGCTTGAGCACATACCCGGCGGCACCGGCCATGATGGCTGCGAACAGCGCCTCGTCGTCCTCGTACGAGGTGAGGATCAGCCCCTTGATGGACGAGTCGACGGCGCGGACGTCGCGGCATACGTCGATGCCGTTGCCGTCGGGCAGCCGCGCGTCGAGGATCGCCACGTCGGGCCGCAGCGCCGGGATGCGGCGGGCCGCCTCCTGCGCCGAGCCGGACTCGCCGACCACCTCGATGTCGCCGCTGCTCTGCAACAGGTCGGCCAGGCCACGGCGGACGACCTCATGGTCGTCGAGGAGGAAAACCCGGATCATCCCTCGTTTCTACAGGCTGCCCGTGGCCCACCGCACGGGCCGAAGGTCCCGATCGGCACGGAACGAGCGGGCGCTCGGACCCGACTGGTCGGGACGTCCGGCCCTGCTGGGCGACGACCGAACGACGGACCGTGGAGGTACGCCAGCACAGCGGCACCACCCGCCGCCGGCCCAGCGGGAGAGGAGCACCGACATGGACATCGGCTACACCGCAGCCCAGTTGCGGACCGCCGCCGTGGACGCGGTCCGGGCACCGTCGTTGCACAACACCCAACCGTGGCGGCTACGGCTGCGCGACGGCGGCATCGAGGTGCTGGCCGACCCGGCCCGCCGGCTGCCGGCGACCGACCCGAGCGGGTGGGGTGTCCGGATCGCCTGCGGCGCGGCGTTGTTCAACCTGCGCATCGCCCTGGCCGTGGCAGGAGTCCCAGCCCGGGTGCGGCTGCGCCCCGACCCGGCCGAGCCGGACCTGCTGGCCCGGCTGGTACCGGACCTTTTGCGTCGACCCACCCCCGCCGAGCAGAGCCTGCACGGGGCCATCCCGCGCCGGTTCAGCAACCGCCTGCCGTTCTGGCCGGACCCGGTGCCGGCCGACGCCCGCTGGCGCCTCGGCGAGGCGGCCCGTGCCGAGCAGTGCTGGTTGGAGCTGCTGATCGGGGTGAGCGCGGTCTCCGCGTTCGGGGAGATCGCGCGCAGCGCGCACCGGGTGCTGGAGCGCGACCCCGCGTACCGGGCCGAACGGGATCGGTGGCTGCGCCGGGAGTCCACCCCGGACGGCGTACCCGTCTCAGCCGGAGGACCGCAGGGCGAGCCGCAGGACGTCCTCCCGACGCGCGGCTACGGTGGGCGCGACCGCGCCCCCGGGCGGGACTTCGAACCGGAGCCCCTGGTGGGGGTGCTGGGCTCGGCGGGCAACACCGCCGTGGACCAGGTGATCGCCGGGCAGGCCCTGCAACGCCTGCTGCTCACCGCCACGGACGCCGGGCTCAGCGTGTCGATGCTCTCCCAGCCGATCGAGGTGCCCACCGCGCGGGAGCAACTGCGGCAGGCACTGGGCCGGTTCGGCACACCGCAGATGGTGCTGCGGATCGGGTACGGCCAGCCGGGTCGACCGACCCCCCGACGTGGTGTCGACGAGGTGCTGGACCTGCCGGTGGTGCCCGCCTGACCCGCCGGGGCACGGTCAGGCGGCGAGCACGGCGGCCTCCACTGTCGGGTTCAACCCGATCGAGCTGCGGTGCGGTCGCCCGGCGCGCGGCGGAACCGCACCGACCTCGCGCAGCCACCGCCAGGTGTCGGCGACGGTCTCGGCCACCGGCCGGCAGGTCAGCCCGGCAGCGAGGGCCCGGGTCACGTCCCGCTCCAGCAACCCCCGGGACGGGTGCCCACGCGGCAGCCAGATCGGCAGGTCGCTCCACGGCTGCACCCCGGCGGCGAGGATCGCCGCCGGATCCGTCCACCGCAACCGAGCGTCGGCACCGGTGGCGGCCACGCACGCGTCGAGCAGCTCGCCCATCGTGGTCTGCGTCGGAAGGCCGACCGCGTTGAACGTGCCGCCCACCCGCTGGGCGCCCGCGGCCAGCATCCACCCCGCCAGGTCGCGGACGTCGACGTACTGCACCGGCAGGTCGGCCGGGGCGGGGGCGAGCACGTCCCCGCCCCGCTCGATGCGCCGAAGCCACCAGGGCAGCCGGCCGATGTCCTCGCCCGGGCCCAGGATCAGGCCGGCCCGGGCGACCAGCGCACGCCGGCCGAACACTTCCCGCACGGCGCGCTCGGCACCGGCCTTGAGCTGCGGGTAGTCGCCGTCGACGGAGCCCGGGTCGGCGTCCACCACCGGGGAGTCCTCGTGCAACCCCGCTGCGGCATGGTCGGTGTAGACCGAGCCGCTGGACACGTACACGTAGTGGCCGACCGCGTCGACCAGGGCGCGTGCGGCGTCGCCGGCGGCCCTCGGCGCACCGTCCCAGGTGTCCACAGCGACGTCCCACTCGCCGTCGGCGAGCGCGGCCAGACCGTCCGGCGCGGTGCGGTCACCCCGCAACCGGTGTACGCCGGACGGCACCGTGCCGTGCAGCCCTCGGTTGAACACCGTCACCGACCAGCCGCGGCGTACCGCCTCGGCGACGGTGGCCCCGCCCACGAATCCCGTACCACCCAGCACCAGCAGTCTCATGCGCTCCACCCTGCTGGCACCGGTCGGCGAAGGGCACCCCCGTTCGCCGGCAGCGGATCTGCCCGTGGCAGAACCGGACGGTGATGCCGCCGTTCACCTGCTGCCGGTCGCCGGTCCGGCCAGCACCCTCCTGCGGCGCAGCAGCGCCGCACGCGCCCGACGGGCCGCCCGCAGGTTCAGGGCCGCCACCGCGCCGAGCAGGAACACAACGCCCAGCAGCGCCGGCTCCAGTTCGTGTCGCAGCAGGCTGATGACCAGCGCGCCAACGCTGAATGCCAGCCAGGCTCCGACGCCGAGCCAGCCGGCGACCACGCGATCCCGGGCGAACAGCGGAGTCCGTCGAGTAACTGCCCAACCACCGAACACCGCCCAGCACAGGCCGATCGCCACCAGGACGGCGAAGGCCACGTTGGTGCGCGTCGGCAACCCGGGCTCGGTGGCCCAGAGCAGGCCGATCAGGGCGCTCGCGGTGAGACCGGTGAAGGCCAGGGCCAGGTAGCCGACCCGCCTGCGCAGCGACAACGGCGCGTCCAGTCGCGCCAGCACCTCTTCCGGAGTCATGCCTCGTACCCCTTCCGCACCAGCTCGTGACGTAACAACCTGCGGGCCCGGTTGAGCCGCGACTTGACAGTGCCGACGGGTACGCCGCAGATCAGCGCGCAGGCGTCCAGCGGCTGGTCCTCCAGGTAGAACAGCAGAAGCACCTCCCGTTCCCGGGCGGGGAGCGCCGCCAGCGCCCCGGCCAGCGTCTCCCGGTCGACGACCTCCTGCGCCTCGTCGCCGCCGGGCAGGTCGTCGATCGGTTCGGGCTCCGGGCGGGCGTACGCGTCCCGCAGCCGGTTCATCACCGCCCGCCGGGCGATGATGAACAGCCACGGGGTGAACCGGTCCGGCTGCCGCAACGTCGGCAACCCCTTGAAGACCGCCAACCAGATTTCCTGCACCACATCGTCGTCGGACCCACCGAGCATCCGCCCGACGTACCGTTCGACCGCCGGATGCCAACCCTGCACCAGCTCGGCGAACGCCTCCCGTTCACCCAACTGGCAGCGGACCACCAGCAACTCATCGCTCATCGGCCCTCCTTCGCCTGTTCAGTCGGCGTGGAAGCCCGGCAGGTTCACGACCCGCCACAGCGAAACCGGCCTCGGCGGGTGGGAGGGTCGCGACGGTAGCCCCCCGCCCAGAATGCAGGAAAGCCACCCCGGGCATGGTCAACGAAGCCGCCGATTGCGAAACTGCTTCAATCTGCCTCAGCACAACCCGGACGGAGCAGGGAATGTCCAGCACCCCGCTGTCCCTGCCGCAGCCCTCCGCGCGGGCACCCGAGTTCGGCCACGACGCGCTCATCGTCTGCGAGAACCTGGTGCGGATCTACCAGACCGGTTCGATCGAGGTGCAGGCACTGCAGGGACTGGACCTGGCCGTGAAGAGCGGTGAGCTGGTCGCCGTCGTCGGTGCCTCCGGATCGGGCAAGTCGACACTGCTCTCCATCCTGGCCGGCATCGACGCCCCCACCGCCGGGCGGGTCCGGGTCGAGGAGTGGAATCTGCTGGCGATGTCCCGCGCTGACCGGGTGGACTACCGACGGCACACCGTCGGGTTCGTACGGCAGCAGACGGCGAGCAACCTGATCCCCTACCTGACCGCACGGGAGATGGTGGACCTGCCGATGACGGCGGCCCGTACCCCGAAGCAGGAACGCCGGGACCGCGCGGCCGAGCTGCTGGACAGCCTCGGTGTCGCCGACTGCGCCGATCGCCGCCCCGGGCAACTCTCCGGAGGGCAGCAGATGCGGGTCGCGATCGCGGTGGCGCTGGCCAACCAGCCGCGGGTCCTGCTCGCCGACGAGCCGACCGGCGAGCTGGACGCCGCCACGTCCGCCGAGGTCTTCGGTGTGCTGCGCGATGTCAACCGGCGTTACGGCGTCACCGTCGTCGTGGTCACCCACGATCCGGAGGTCAGCGGCCAGGTCGAACGGACCGTCGCGATCCGGGACGGACGCACCAGCAGCGAGGTGCTGCGCCGCACCACCACCGACGCGGAGGGCGACACGCACATGATCGCCGAGGAGTACGCCGTGATGGACCGGGCCGGGCGGGTCCAGGTGCCCCGCGAGTTCCGCCAGGCGCTGGCGCTGACCCGACGGGTCCGGCTGGCCCTGGAACCCGACCACATCACGATCCACCCCGACTCGGGAAGCGGCGAATGAGTAGCGAGCCGCTGCTGAGCGTCCGCGGCGTCCACCGGCGCTTTCGTACCGGGCCGACCGTCGTGCACGCCCTGAACGGCGTGTCGCTCGACGTGGCCGCCGGCTCGATGGTGGCGCTGGTCGGCCGGTCCGGCTCGGGCAAGACCACCCTGCTCAACGTCATCGGTGGCCTGGACCGCCCGGACGCCGGCACCGTGCACGTCGACGGCACCGACGTGACAGCGCTCGACGAGGACGGCCTGTCCCGGCTGCGACGCGAGAAGGTGTCGTACGTCTTCCAGAGCTTCGGGTTGATCCCGGTGCTGTCGGCGGCGGAGAACGTCGCGGCCCCGCTGCGGATGGCCCGCGTCGCCCCACCCGAGCGCGAGCGGCGGGTCGAGTTGCTGCTGGAGCTGATCGGCCTGGCCGACCACGCCCGGCAGCGGCCGGCCGAGCTGTCCGGCGGCCAGCAGCAGCGGGTGGCGATCGCCCGCGCGCTGGCCGCCTCACCCAAGCTCCTGCTCGCCGACGAGCCCACCGGGCAACTGGACGCCGAGACCGGCCTGTCGGTGATGGCGCTGCTGCGCGGGATAGTGGAATCCGAGGGCGTCACGGTACTGGTGTCGACCCACGACGCGGTGATGATGGCCCTGGCCGACCGGGTGATCCGCATCCACGACGGGCACCTCGACGAACAGGCGGCCGGGCAGCCGTACGTACCCGTGCCGGACGCCGGGTGACGCGACGATGAGGTTGGTCAGCCGGCGCGCCCGCGCGCAGTGGCCATTGCTGGCAGCCCTCCTCGGGGTCGTCACGATCGGCGCGACCCTGCTGGGCACCTGCACCCTGCTCGTCACCCGCACCGCCGAGCGGGCGCTGGAGGTCGCCATGGCTCGCGCCGCCCCCGCCGACGTCGACGTGACCGTCTACACCGGCACCGTCGAGGGCCGCGACACGCAGTCCGTCGCCGCCGACACCCGTACCGTGGTGGCCTCCACGCTCGCACCGATCCCGGTGACGACAACCGCGCGGGCGTCGACGGTGCTGCGGGCGCTGCCGCCCACGCTCGCCACGGGCACCACAGTCCCGCCGCAGGCCTACCTGTCGGGGCTGGACGACCTGCCGACCCGAGCCGAGCTGGTCACCGGGCGCTGGCCACAGCACCCGGGCGACGCGGTGCTGCTGGAGTCCACCGCACAACTGCTCGGCCTCACCCCCGGTGACCGGGTACGCCTCGACGCCGAACTGGCCCACGCGCCCGTCCCGGCCATCGACGTGACAGTCGTCGGTGTGGTGCGCCCCCTCGCGGGACGCGGCTGGGACCGTGACCCGCTGGCCGCGGCCGGCTCCGCCATCGGCTACCGGGACGGCCGCTTCATGCAGCCGGTCAACGCCTACGGCCCGTTCCTCGTCGACCTCGCCGACCTGCTCACCACCGGCGCCACAGTCGACCGGATGGAGGTCACCGCCCATCCGGACCTGTCCCACAACAACCGCAGCAACCTGGAGACCGTGGCCGGGGCCGTCGACAACGCCGACCGCCGGCTGGCCGGCACCCTCGGCGAGCGCGTCCAGCTCGCACGGGTCGCCTCCGACCTGCCGCTGACCCTGCGGGCCGCCGACGACCAACGGCACGTCACCGCCGCCGTCGTGCTCGCCGTCGCCGTCCTCGGCGGTGTCCTGGCCGCGACAGCACTCGTCCTCGCGGGCCGGCTGACCGCGGGCATCCGCGCCGACGAGACCGCCCTGCGGGCCGCCCTGGGCGCCAGCCGTCGCCAGCTCGCCGCCACCGCGACACTCGAGGCCGGGCTCGTCGCCGCCGTCGCCGTCGCGCTCGCGATACCTGCCTCGTCGGCCCTGCACGCCGGTCTGACCCACCTGCCACCGCTGGACGACGCCGGCCTGACCGTCCGGCCAGCCGTCTCCAGCGTCCAGGTCCTCGCGGTCGTCGGTGGCGCGCTGGTGCTCGCCGCCGTACTCACCGTCCTGGCGATCCGACCGGTCCCGGCGGCCGGCGAGCGGCGCACCCGCCGCGAACTGCTGGCCCGATCCGGCGCCGACCTGCTGCTCGCGGTATTCGCCGCCCTCGGGTGGTGGCAGCTGTACGCGCAGCCCACCACCGCCAGCCCACGCGCCGACGCGGTCCGGGTGCTCGCGCCGGCACTGCTGCTCACCGCGGGTGCCGCCCTGGCTCTCCGGGTGGTACTCCCCGCCCTGCGCGGTGCCGACCGGCTGGCGTACCGCGCCCGCGGGCTGGCGCTTCCGCTGGCGGTCTCCGAGGCTGCCCGCCGGCCACAAGCGGTCGCCGCCGGTCTGCTCGTCGGGCTGGCCTGCGCGGCCGGCACCTTCGGCCTCGCCTTCGACAGCACGTGGCACCAGTCGCAACGCGACCAGGCCGCGCTCGCCGTCGGCACCGACCTGGCACTCACCCTCAGCACGGCGCCGGTGGCCGGAGACGGCGCTGTCGTCAGCGCGGCCACCACGGGGGCGGTGAGCCCGGCCCTCGACCGTGGCACCACGGTCGGTCAGTGGCTCGGCACCGCCGGCGACGCGCCGCGTCTGGTCGCCGTCGACACCACCCGCGCCGACGCGCTGCTACGCGGGCGGCTCGACAACGAGCGCGGATGGGCGGACGTCGGCACCGCGCTGGCACCACGCACCCGGGTCACCGGCCTCCCCGTCCCGGCCGGCGCCCCGCTCGTCCTGAGCGGAACCGCCTCCGGCGGCACCCCGCTCACCGTGACGCCCCAACTGCTGCTGCAGGACGCCACCGGCCTGCGCACGTCCTGCACCAGTCCCCCCGTACCGCTCGACGGTCGGGAGGTTCGGCTGCCCGACTGCGCGTCCGCCGACGGACTGCGGCTCGTCGCGGTCGCCCTGCCGATCGCCGCCGACCCGGTCGGCGGACGCGTCGCCGTCGCCGTCACGCTCACCGTGCCACCCGCCGGGTCGCAGGACAGGTCCACCGACGGGTCGGACTGGACCGCCACGTCCGCGCCGCCGGTCCCCGGCAGGTTGGTCGACCCGACGGTCATGATGTCCGCCACGCCGACGGGAACCGCGCTGCGGATGGCAACGACAGTCGACCTTGCCGGCGCCGACGACGCCGCCCTGACCCTCGTCGCCACCGCCTTCCCGGACCCCGGCCCGGTGCCCGTCGCCGTCTCCGACCACTTCGCCAGCGAGGTCGGCGCCGAACGCGGCAGCGAACTCAGCGTCACGGTCGGCATCACGCCCGTCCCGGTCGTCGTCACCGAGGTCATCCCGACCGTACCGTCCGCCCCCGGCGCCGCCGCCGTGCTGGCCGACCTGGACACGCTGTCCCGCGCACGCGTCGTCACCGGCGACCTGACGTTCCCGGTCGACGCCTGGTGGGTCGGCCGCCCGACCGAGCCCGGTGCCGCCGAGCGGGCCACCGCCCTGCACCTGGGCACCGTCGCGACCCGCGAGGCGGAGACCGCCCGTCTCACCGACGGCCCGCTGAGCGCCGGGCTGCCGGCAGCTCTCCGGCTCATCGTCCCGGCCGCCGCCCTGCTGCTGCTCGCCGGCGTCGTCCTGCACGTCACCTGTGATCTGCAGGTCCGCGCCGTCGAGGTGGCGCGGCTGCGCGGCCTGGGGATGTCCCGGCGCGACATCCGGGCCGTGCTGCTCGGCCAGCACGCCGGCGTACTGCTGCCCCTGCTCGCGGCGGGCACGGCCGTCGGCGCGCTCGCCACCCGCGTCGTCGCTCCCCTGCTGGTGCGCTCCGACACCGGCGCGGCGCCCGTCCCGGTCGCCCAACCACACTGGCCGTGGCCGGCCGAGACCGCACTGCTCGCCGTCCTGCTGGCCGGATGCGTGCTGGCGGTCGCCGTCGTGGTCACCGTCCAGGTCCGCCGGGCCGATGCCGCGCACCTGCGGGTGGCACCGTGAACCGGTGGCTGACCCGCCGGTGGCCGACGCCGCACTGGCCCAGCGTCCGCAGCCGTGGCCGCACCGACGTCGGGCCGCTGCTGCTCACCGCCGCCGTCATCGCGACCGTCACGCTGCTCGCCGGGGCCGTACCGCCGCTGCTGCGCGCCGCCGCCGACAACGCCGTGCAGGGCACGGTCCGCGACGCCGGCACCGACTCGAACGTCCTGGCACACGCCGACTGGGAACGCGACGACGGACCGACCGGTGGTCGGGTCCGGATGCCCAACCTCGCCGAGGCGGTCGACGCCTTCCTCGCCCGAACGACGTCCGCGCTCGGGCCCGACCTGGACGCCGCGCTGCTTCCGCCCGTCGCCGTCGTCAACGGCCCGATCCTCAAGATCACCGACGGCAACGTGCCGCGTACCTTCCAGTTCACCTACCTGGCCAGTGACCTCGGCGGCCCGGACGTCACCTGGATCGCCGGCAGCCCGCCCGGTCCCGCCGTCTCCGACGAGTACGTCGAGGTCCCCTACGACGGACCCCCCTGGCCGGTGCAGATCGGCCTCTCCGAGGCGGACGCCGCCGCACTCGACCTCGACCCCGGCGACCGGATCCCGGTCAAGGACGGCCAGGGTGGCGACAAGGACGTCCGGGTCAGCGGGATCTACCGACCCGCGGACAGCGCCGACCCGACCTGGCGACTCGCCCCGGCACTGCTGCGCCCCGTACCCGGCGCCGACGGCGTCGGGACCACCCGGTTCAACGGCCTGCTGTCGCGCGACTCGTTACCGGACGCACGGCTCGCCGTCGACGAGGACCAACTGCGACGCACCGTCCACTTCGCACCCGTTCCCGACGCGCTCACCTCGGACTCCACTACGTCGCTCGCCAGCCAGGTGGTCAAGCTCAAGGCGACCTCCGGCTCGTCGAGCGACCGCGACCAGTCCCTGAAGTGGGAATCGCAGCTCGACACCGTCCTGCGCGACGCCCGTACCCGCAACAACGCCGCTGCGGCACAGGCCGCCATCCTGCTCGCCGGCGTACTCACCGCGGCGGTGCTGGTCCTGCTGCTCGCCGCCGACCTGCTGGTCCGCCGCCGCACCCCGGTGCTGAGCATCGCCCGGCAGCGTGGGGCGGCGCTCCCCGACCTCGGCGCGGAACTGGTCATCGAGTCCGCAGTGGTGTCCCTGTCGGCCGCCGCCGTCGGGCTCGCACTCGCACGCGCGGCCGCTCCGGGCGTCGCCTGGACCTGGGCCGTTCCCGTGGTCCTGGCCGGCGCCGTCGCCGGGCCGGCGTTCGGCACCCTCGCCGCCGCCCGCGCCAGCCGTGACCGACGCCAACCCGCCAACCCGGCCGCTCGGCGCTGGATCCGGGCCACCGGCCAGCTGCGCCGCGCCGCCGTGGAGGCCGCTGTCCTGATCGCCGCGATCGCCGCATTCGTCACACTGCACCAGCGTGGGCTCGTGCCCGCCGCCTCCGACGGCGACACCGGTGAACTGACCGGCGACCTGATCCTGCCGATCAGCACCCTCTCCCTGGGCGCGCTCGTCGGCGCGCTCGTCCTGCTCCGGCTACTGCCCCTCGGGGCACGGTTCGCGCTCCGACAGGCCCTGCGCTCACGCCGCCCCCTGGCCGTGTTCAGTGCCGCCCAGGCGACCACAACGGCCGGACGCGCGCTGCCCCTGCTGGTGCTGGTCAGCACCACGGCGCTCGCGTCGTTCGCGCTCATCCTCGGCGCCACCGTCACCCGGGGCCAGACCGACGGCGCGTGGAGCACCGTCGGCGCCGACGCCCGCCTCGACGTCGGCGCGGACGCCGAAACCGCCACGCCCGCACTCGCCGAGCGCATCGCCGCCGCACCCGGGGTAGGGCAGGTCGTCGTCGCGCAGGTGACCGACTCGGCACGCGTATTCGCCGAATCGACGCTGCTCACCCCACGCCTGGTCATCGTGGACGCGGCCGCGTTCCAGCACCTGCTGGCCACCACACCGCTGCCCGACGCGCCGGCGCTGGCACGGCTCACGGCTCCCGGTCCGGGCCCCGGGGAGGTCCCGGCGCTGGTCCGCTCGAAAGCCGGCGATCTGCGTACCGGCTCGCGGCTGCAACTCCCCCGCAAAGGCGCACCGGCGATCCGCCTCGCCGCCGTCGGTACCGCTCCCTCCGTCGGCGGCGTCGACGACGTCGTCATAGTGGACGCCACGGCCCTTGCCGACGCCGGGCTGCCCGCCGTTGCGAACACCGTCTGGGTGACCGGTCCCGGCGCGGGGCGGGCCGTGTCGAACACCGGAGTCGCCTCCGACGTCGTGCTGCGTACGGACGTCCTGCGGGCGCAGCGGGTGGCTCCTTTGACGGCAGGGCTGACACGGCTGGCGTGGACAGCTGCCGCGGTGCTGCTGGCGCTGGGGTTGCTCGGCCTCACGCTCGCCGCCGCCGCCGGTGCGTCGCAGCGGTGGCAGACCCTGACCCGTCTGCGGACCCTCGGCCTGCGGCCACGCGACGTCCGCTGGGTCGCCGCCGGCGAGTTGCTTCCGCCGGTCGTGGTCACCGCGGTGTGCGGTCCGCTACTCGGGGCCGTGCTCGCCCGCCTGGCGCTCGGCCCGCTCGACCTGCGGCTGCTCACCGGCCAGGCCGCCGACCCGGCGGCGGTCCTGCCGTGGTGGCTGCTGGGCCTGGTGAGCGTGGCGCTGCTGGCGGCGGCGGCCACCGTCGTACCCGTCGAGTCGGCGCTGCGGCGACGTGACCGGCTGAGCGAGGTACTCCGCGCCGGCGAATGACCGATGGTCACCCATGGAGAAAGAGGCCCGTCACCGGATATCCGGCAACGGGCCATCTGATCGCTCTGTGTGGATGGTGGGCGATACTGGGTTTGAACCAGTGACCTCTTCCGTGTCAGGGAAGCGCGCTCCCACTGCGCCAATCGCCCGTGGCGGCCCCAGGGGGCACATCGCGAGCGGACGACGGGATTCGAACCCGCGACCCTCACCTTGGCAAGGTGATGCGCTACCAGCTGCGCTACGTCCGCACGTCCCCGGCAAGCGCCGGCGACAGGTGAACTCTACCCGATGCCAAGATCGCTTGGAACGGCACCCTGGCCGGTCGCGGTTGCGCTGGTGCCGGCTGGGGTACTGAACGATCCGACAGCGCACCACACCC
Organism: Micromonospora sp. NPDC049089; assembly: GCF_040648775.1. NCBI lineage: Bacteria > Bacillati > Actinomycetota > Actinomycetes > Micromonosporales > Micromonosporaceae > Micromonospora > Micromonospora sp. NPDC049089. The sequence goes on along the minus strand of NZ_JBEZEH010000090.1, from coordinate 12,916 downwards.
CCTAAGGAGGCTGTCGTGGGTATCGGCACCAGCATCTTCCTGATCGCGCTCGGCGCGATCCTCACCTTCGCACTGGACGCGAGCGTCGGCGGCATCAACCTCGACGTGGTCGGCTGGATCCTGATGGGTGCCGGCGTGCTCGGCCTGATCATGACCACGCTGATCTGGGGTCGCCGCCGCCAGGTCGTCACCACCACCGAGCAGCCGGTGGAGTACCGCCAGGTCGAGGAACGGCGGGACATCGCCCCGCCGCTGTGACCCGGACAGGTCCACCGCTAGCGGAGTCGCCAGACCACCGCTGGCGGAGCCGCCAGACACACAGCGCATACGGGCCGGCCGCCGCACCGACGGCGGCCGGCCCGTCCGCAGACGCGATCGCTGGCGGGGCAGGAGAGACACGAGGCAGACGAGGTGCCGGCCGCCGCCGGCGATGCCGTCCACAGTGCCTGTTTCCGCTGGCCGAGGGGGTTGCCGCCCCCGCGTTACGATCCAGATCATGGAGCCTCTCGACACGGTCCTGGCCGCGCACCGGACGTACCTGCTCGGTTGGAACATCGGCGTCGCCGGCGGGCCGGACCTCCCGACCTACCGCAGTGAGGTGCCGCACGCACCCCTCAACGGCGTGCTGCGGGTGGTCGGGCGCACACCGCAGGACGCGCTCAGCGAGGCCCGGAAGCGCCTGCACGGCGTACCCCGGATCTGGTGGGTCGGCCCGGACAGCGACGCCGGCACCGCGGACGGCCTGGTCTCCCTCGGCGCGGCGCAGGTCGCCCGGATGCCGATCATGACCGTGGGGATCGGGGCGGTGGCGGAGGTGCCGACTCCGGCCGGTGTGCGGATCGCCGAGACCACCGACCTCGCCACGTTCGTCCCGGCCTATGCCCGGGTGTCCGGAATCCCAGCGGACGGCGTGGCGGCGACGATCGAACGGGAGAAGGCATTCACCGGAGAGGGCACAGTGCTGCGGCTGGCCGGCCGCCTCGATGACGGCCGGATCGTCGCGACGGCCGTCGCCTGGATCAGCCACGGTCTGGTCACCCTCTACTTCGTCGGCACCCAGCCGGAACAGCGCCGCAGAGGCATCGGCGCGGCCATGACCAGGGCCGCCCTCGAACTGGCTGCCGAGCGGGGCGCCCGCACCGCCGCGCTCACCTCGTCGGCCGTCGGTGAGTCGGTCTACCGCTGCCTCGGCTTCCAGCCGGTGGGCGAGTTCCGCCTGTTGACCTTCTGAACCGGCCCGCACCGCCCGCCGCCCGCCGCCCGCCGCCCGCCGCCCGCCGCCCGCCGCCATGATCGTGCTGGATCCTGGATGTAGTGGCCTCATCGACGGTGCGATACCACTACATCCAGGATCCAGCGCGATCTTCGGATGGTGCGGGCCGGAAGGCGATGGTTGCCGGCGAAACCATTGACTACGGCGGTCAGACAGCGTTGTCTTTCCTGTGGCACCTGGGGAAGGGGAACGATGGTCGACGATTTGTCCCTCGTATTCTGCGTGAGCGCTGACGTGTCGGTACGCGAGCGAATGGTGCGGCGACTCGACGGGCTCGGCACTCTCGTCATCTGCACCGATCTCGCCGAGTTGCAGGCGATGATCGGCCCGCCCATGGTCAACGGGCCGGCCGCACTCCTCAGCCCCTCCGCGCCCGGCACCGTTGGCGCGTCAGCCGCCGCCCCCGAAGCCGCCGCCCCCGAAGCCGCCGCCGAACCCGCCCTCGCAGTGAAGGCCACCGCCGCACCGAGGGCCGCGGCCGCGCCTGCTGTGACCCCGGAACGGATCAGCCTGCGTGATCTTGAGATCTACCCGCTCGACCATGTGGTGACGTGGCGCGGAGAACGGCTGAGCCTGACCCGACTCGAGCGCAACCTGCTCACCCAACTCGCCACCGCACCGGTCGGAGTCTGGACGTACCAACGACTCTTCGAATCGGTCTGGGGCTGCGCGTTCCTCGGCGACACGTCGAGTCTGCACTCGGCCGTGAAGCGGTTACGTCGCAAACTGCACGCCGTCGACGACGCCTTGCGCGTGCACACCGTACGAGGCGTCGGCTACCGGCTCAGCGTCGACTGATGACGTGGCACCACAAGCGAAAAGGCTCGTCACCGGGTCTTCCGGTGACGAGCCGTTCTCCTCTGGTGGGCGATACTGGGTTTGAACCAGTGACCTCTTCCGTGTCAAGGAAGCGCGCTCCCACTGCGCCAATCGCCCGTGCTTGTTGCCGAGGTGGGGACGGGATTTGAACCCGCGTACACGGCTTTGCAGGCCGTTGCCTCGCCTCTCGGCCACCCCACCGAGGTTGCCCCCGTCATACGTGGCGGCAGCTCCGAGCGGACGACGGGATTCGAACCCGCGACCCTCACCTTGGCAAGGTGATGCGCTACCAGCTGCGCTACGTCCGCACGCCCCCGGACGTTCCCGGGTGACGGATGAGAACTTTAGCCGAGTAGGTGTTTGACTGCCAACTCGGGGTCGCCTCGGCGCGTCCCGGGTGGCCGGGGCTGGAGCGGAGTCACCCCCGACGGGCATCCTAGGTGGCTGGCCTGGCATCTGAATCCGGCGCCGACCGTCACGCTCCGACACTCCTCGGCAATGATCGTCATCATCGCGTCGCATACCTGACCATCGACGTCTCGACGACCCGGCACCGGGCAGCGGACCTCGGTGAACACTCTCCGTGGAACGACGGACGACACGCGAAAGAAGTGTCCGGCTTCCGACTGCCACGGCGTGGATCGGCGCGTGGTGGTAACTGTTCGTGTTCAGTCGGATGGGCTACGGTAACGGTCGTGACGAGACGTGCGGCCGAGATCCGCCTGGATGCCCTGCTGCGCACCGCCTGCGACGTGATCGTGGAGCGCGGTCTGGCCAACACCCGGACAGCGGACGTGGCGAATGCCGCGGGCGTGAGTCAAGCGTTGGTCTTCTACCACTTCGCCACCAAGGAACGGCTGCTCGCGCAGGCCTTCGCGTACGCGGTCGAGCAGGATCTGGCCCGGCTCGACGCGGTGACCCGTTCCTCGGCCCCACCGCTGACCAAGCTCCGCCGGATCCTCAAGCTCTACACCCCGGCCGGGCGGGCGACGTCCTGGTCCATGTGGATCGACGGCTGGTCCGAGTCGCTGCGTACCCCGGAGTTGGAGAAGGTCTCTCGGCGGCTCGACCTGCGCTGGCGACAGGACCTGGCCGCGGTGATCACCGCCGGGGTGGCCGACGGCACCTTCCAGTGCGCCGACGCCGACGGGGCCGCGTGGCGGATCAGCGCGGTGATGGACGGCCTCGCCGTCCAACTCGCCGTGCACGACCGGGTGATCTCCCGCCGCCAGTTCGGCGAGTGGGTCCGGCTGGTCACCGCCCGAGAGCTCGGCCTGGACCCGGCCGACCTCGACTGAGCTGGGGTGGCCAGCACCGATCCCCGCACCGAGCCGGGCAAAACGGACTCAGTCCGCCCCGTCGACCGGAACAATCGGCGGCATGGACCTCTTGGAGGCGTACCGCCGGAGCCTGGCCGAATTCATCGACCGGGTGGATCAGATCGAGCCCGGCCAGTGGTCCGACCCGACACCCTGCTCGGACTGGGACCTCCGCACGCTTGTCAACCACGTGGTGACCGAGGACCGGTGGAGCGTTCCGCTGCTCGCCGGCCGGACCATCGACGAGGTCGGCGACCGGCTCGACGGTGACCAACTCGGCGCCGACCCGATCGCGACGGCTCGGGAGGCCGCCGCGCAGGCCGAGATCGCCGCCACCCACCCCGGCGCGATCGACCGCACCGTGCACCTCTCCGGCGGCGACACCCCGGCCACCGAGTACCTCCGGCAACTCCTCGCCGAGCACCTCGTGCACGGCTGGGACGTGGCGGTGGCGATCGGCGCGCAGCCACGGCTCGACCCGGACGCGGTGCACGCCGCCGCCCAGTGGTTCGCCGGCCAGATCGACGCCTACCGGCGCAACGACCTGGTCCATACCGGCGTACAGGTGCCCGACGACGCCGACGAGCAGGACCACCTGCTGGCCGCGTTCGGCCGCGACCCCGACTGGGCGCCGACCGCCTGAGCGAATCTCGATCTGTTGGTGCGACAGCGGCTCCGGACCTTGCCGTGACCTCGGGAGACTGATATCCACAGATGCGCATGCGTCACCGCGCATCTGTGGTCGGCGACTCGCCGGCCATCCCGCTCCCACGAGGAGGTCCCGTGCCACAACCGGAGTGGTCACCCCCGATGAGCCGGCGTCGACGCCGGCTCATCGCCATCCTGGCGACGACGGCGACGGTCGCCGCGCTGCTCCCCACCGGCGTGAGCACCGCAGCCCCCACCGGCGGCGCGACATCCGCCGAGCGCCGTTCCGGGCCGTTCGCCGAGGGGCACACCCCCGCCGACGCCGACAACCGCGCCGGTACGGCGGCACCCGACGCCCGCCAACGCGGCCTGGCCCGCGCCGTCGACCCCGATGTCCGGTGGAACCGGCTCGGCACCCCACAGGCGCTCGGCCCCGGCCGCAGCCCGCGGGCTAGCGGGCTGCCCGCCGACCCGGAGGCCGCCGCCCGCGCCTACCTGGCCGCCAACCAGGACCTGTTCGGCATGGACGCCGCCACGGTGGCCAGCATGGAACGGGTGCTGGTCCGACCGATCGGCAGCGGCACCGTCGTCACCCTCCGGCAACGCTTCGGCGACCTGCCCGCGGGGCCGGACGGCCTCGTCACCCTCGCGGTCGCCGACGGCGCGGTGCTCTCGGTCAGCTCCTCGCTGGCCCGCGACACCGGCACGCCGGCGCCGGCCACCCGCACCGCGGAGCAGGCGTACGCCGCCGCGCTCGCCGACGCCAAGCTGACCGCCGACGCCGTGGCCAGCCACACCATCCGGTCGGTGGCCGTGCCCACCCCGCTGGACGGGCCACGGGCCGCCTACGAGGTGACCATGATCGGCGCGGACACCGAGCACCCGGTCGCGTTCACCAGCTACGTGGACGGCAGCACCGGGCAGGTGCTGGTCCGTGAGGACCTCGTCGACTTCGACTCCGACAACCCGAGCTGGGCGGTCTTCCCGGCCACCCCGCCTCGCGACCTCGGCCCCGGGCAGGACCCCCGGGTGCGCTGGTGCGGGGACCCGGCCCCCGGCTGCCAGGCCGCCTTCCGCGACCCGGCCACCGGCCAACCGTGGGACGTCGACGCGGCCACCGGTACGCCGACCTTCACCTCGCGCGGCAACTCGGCCAACACGGTGCTGTCCTGGGGTGCGAGCACCCCGGTCGTGCCGGCCCCCACCAGCCCGGAACGCCGTTACGAGTACCCCTTCACCGACCAGTGGCACCAGGCGAAGTGCAACCCGGGGGTGTTCACCTCCGCACAGCGCAACGACGCGGACGCGTCGATCGCCAACCTCTTCGCCATGCACAACCGGATGCACGACTGGTCGTACCAGTTGGGCTTCACCGAGTCGGCGTGGAACCTCCAGGCGGTCAACCTCACCCCGTCCGGCCTGGGCGGTGACGCCGAGCAGGGCCGCGCCCAGCAGGGCGCGCTGACCGGCAACCGGAACAACGCCAACCAGGGCACCCCGCGCGACGGGTTGCCGCCGACCACCAACATGTACCTCTGGCAGCCGCAGGCCGGCGGGCCGTACCCGCCGTGCGTGGACGGCGACTACGACATGACGGTGATCGGCCACGAGTACACCCACGCGATCACCAACCGGATGATCGCCGGCCCGGACAGCGGGATCAGCGGCCACCAGGGCGGGTCGATGGGTGAGTCCTGGGGCGACCTGCTGGCCGCCGAGTACCTCTTCCAGCACGGGCTGCGCGCGCCCGGCGAGACGCCCTTCATCACGGGCGGCTACGTCACCGGCAACCTGGTCAGCGGCATCCGCAACTACGACCTGAGCCGCAGCCCGCTCAACTACTCCGACATCGGCTACAACACCGCCGGCCCGGCCGTGCACGCCGACGGGGAGATCTGGGGCGCCACCAACTTCCGGGTCCGCTCCGCCCTGGTGAAGCGGTACGGCCTCGGCACCCCGCAACGGCAGCTCGACTGCGCGTTGGGCAAGGTCGCGGCAGATCAGTGCCCGGGCAACCGGCGCTGGTCACAGTTGGTCTTCGACTCGTTCCTGCTCCAGGCCGCCAGCCAGGTCAGCATGCTCGACATGCGCGACAACATGCTCACCGCCGACCTGCTCCGCTTCGGCGGCGCGAATCAGGACCTCATCTGGGCCGAGTTCGCCCGCTCCGGAATGGGCCGGGACGCCGCCACGAACGGTGCCGGCGACACCGACCCGACGCCGAGTTTCGCGTCGCCGCGCGGTGGCAACGCGACGCTCACCCTGCGCCCGCGCGGAGACAGCGCCGAAGCGCCGATCCGGGTGTACGTGGGGGCGTACGAGGCGCGGGCCGTGCCGGTGGCCGACACCGACCCGGCGACGCCGATCCCGGACACCGTGGAGATGGTGGCCGGCACGTACGACCTGCTCGCCGTGGCCCCCGGGTTCGGGCACCAGCGGCTCAGCGTGGTGGCCCGAGCCGGCCAGGAGGGGTACGTCGACCTGCGGATGAGCCGCAACCTCGCCTCCACCGCCTCCGGCGCCACCGTCACCGGCGACGGGGTCAACCTGGACCGGGTCGTCGACGACACGGAGGCGACGAACTGGGCGTCCCTGGACGGGGTGGCCGGCCGGCAGCTCACAGTGGCGCTGGCGGGCGACGCCCCGCAGACGGTCAAGCGGGTGAACGTCAGCGCGATGCTGCGCCCGGCGATCACCGGCGACGCCGACACCGGCGCGCAGAACGCGCTCAGTGCCCTGCGCTCGTTCGCGGTGTCCGCCTGCAACGCGACGACCACCGACTGCGCGGATCCGGCGCGTTGGCAGCGCATCTACACCAGCGCGGGGGACGCGTTCCCCGGCGGGGCGTACCGGGCGTACAGCCGCGACATCAACCTCCGGACGTTCGCGGTACCCACCACCCTCGCCACCCACCTGCGTCTTGAGGTGCTGGCGAGCCAGTGCACCGGCGGCCCGAACTACGCGGGCGAGCAGGACGACGACCCCGCCACGACGACGGACTGCGCGACCGCCAGCCCGGCCCGGAGCCAGGTCCGGATCGCCGAGTTCCAGGCGTTCTCGAAGTGACACGGTGGGGCCGGCGGATGTCCGCCGGCCCCACCGACCCCCGATCAGCGCGGGTCAGCGCTACCGCCGCACGGCTCCCGTCGCGGACCCTCGATCAGCGGTGCGCTCGACTCCACGGGTCGGCGACGGCCGGGCGCTCCCAGCGCCGGTCCACCGGGGGATCGTCGCCCCCGTCGGCGTCCCCGGGCGCGGCCCGGGTCAGGTGCCGCAGCCGCAGCAGCAGCCCCACCCCGAGGAAGAGCAGCAGCCCGCCGAGGAGAAACGCGGCCTGCACCACGCCGAACGCGCCGGACTGCGAGACCGGGCGGTTGGCTGCCGGTGGCGCGGCCTCGGCCGGGTACTCCCCGACCGCCTCCTCCGTCGCCGTGCTCTCGTCCTCGGTCGGCGCGCTGGCGGATTCGGTGGACTCCGGCGGGGTCTTCGTCGGCTTCGGGGTGCTGGTCGGTACGCCGCTCACCCCCACCACCGAACGGGTGGCGGTCTGCCGGGCCAGCAGGCGCAGGTTGGCGTCGTACGCCTCGGCGGCGAGGGTGACCCGCCCCTGGGTGACGTCCTCGGCGAAGGCCACCCGGTAGCGGGCCGTGACAGTGCGGCCCGGGCAGAGCGTGCCCGGGTCGAGTTGCCGGTCGGTCAGCCGGGCGGTGTCACCCTCGGTGCGGATCTGGAGCGGAAAGTCGCCGGTCTCCTCCACCCGATCCATCTTCACCTGGTCGAGCCGCAGGCCGCCCTGCACGCTGAGCACCATCGACCAGCGCACCTTCGCGCACCTGGCGCGCCGGTCCGTCTGGGAGACCACCGCGGAGATCGTCCGCACCTGCTCACCGGCGGTGAACCGTCCCGGCAGGCCGCTCATCTCGGTGGTGAAGGCCGCCTGTGCCGGGGCAGCCGCCGCCAGCTCCACCCCGCTCAGACAGGCCAGCACCACCCCTGCCCTCAGCGCATACCGCCACACCGTCACCACCGCCGTCCTCCGTTCGGTCGCCTCCACCCCGCAACGCTAGAAGCGGGGGACGGCACCGACCAGACGGGTGTGTTCGCACCGGACGGCAAGGACGGGGTGGGTTTTCACCGACCGTGGTGAACCGGTCACCACTCCCCCGCGACACGCCGGGAGTCGGGCCGCTGGGACAATCACGCCGTGTCCGAGCTCTCCAGCACGTTCGTCCGGCTGCACGCCCGGCTGGCCCCGGTCCCCTTCGTACCTGAGGTGCGGCTGCACCAGGCGGACGAGCCGATCGGCCTGTGGGAGCTGACCGAGGGCGAGTTCTCCAGCGACCGGCCGCCGCCGTTCTGGGCGTTCGCGTGGGCCGGCGGGCAGGCCCTCGCCCGTTACGTCACCGACCACCCGGAGCTGGTCGCCGGCCGGCGGGTGCTCGACCTCGCCTCCGGCTCCGGCCTGGTGGCCATCGCCGCGGCCCGCGCCGGCGCGGCGTCAGTGCGGGCCGTCGAGGTGGACGAGTTGGCGGTGGCGGCGGTCGCCCTCAATGCGGAGGCCAACGGGGTACGCGTCGACGCCGAGTTCGGCGACATCCTCGACGGCGACGCCGGGGACGCCGAGGTGGTGCTCGCCGGAGACGTCTTCTACAGCGAGGCGATGGCCCGCCGGGTCCTGCGGTTCCTGCTGCGTGCCGCCCGGGCCGGCGCGCCGGCGCTCGTCGGTGACCCCGGCCGGGCGTTCCTGCCCCGGGACCGCTTCGACGAGGTGGCCGGGTACGACGTGCCGGTGCCGGAGGCGTTGGAGAGTGTGCGGGTGAAGCGCACCACCGTCTGGCGGCTGCGCGCCGGGCTGCCGGGGGCCTCCGGCTAGCGTGTCCGGGTGCTGTTCCGCAGCTGGGCGCAGGTGGCCGACCCCGCATGGCCGGACGTGGCCCGGGTGCCGGACCACGTCGGCGGTACCCACCTGGTCGTGACCCGGCACGCGCTGGTCCGCGAGGTCCTCGCCGACCCGGTCACCTACCGACCTGACAACGCGCTGGACGCGGTGACTCCGATGCCGGTGACCGCGCTGCGGGTGCTCGCCGGGCACCGGTTCCGGCTGCCGCCGACCCTGGCGAACAACTCGAGCGCCAGCCATCCGCAGATCCGGGCCATCGTGGCGGAGGCGTTGCACCCGGCCCGGGTGGCCGCGCAACGGCAGTGGCTCACCGCGCTGGTCCGGGACCGGGTCGCCCGGATCGGTGCCGCGCTCGACGCCGGCTCGCCTGTCGACCTGTACGCGGACCTCGCCGCCGACCTGCCGCTGCTGGTGCTGGCCCGGCTGGTCGAGTTGCCGGACGCGTCGGTCGGCGCGGTCAAGGAGTTCGCCCGCGCCGCGCTGGAGTTGTTCTGGGCGCCACTGGACCCCGACCGGCAGCTGGCGCTCGCCACCGAGGTGGGCCGGTTCCACAGCGTGCTGCGTGACTTCGCGGCCGTCGGTGGCGGTCTGGCCGCCGAGCTGCGGTCGGCCGGGCACCCGCCGGACGTGGTGGTCGGCGCGCTCTTCTTCCTGTTGGTCGCCGGGCAGGAGACCACCTCGCAGTTCCTCACCCTGCTCCTGCACCGGCTGGCCGACGAGCCGGCCGTCCGGGCCGGCCTGCGCAGCGGCGAGGTCGCGGTGGCCGACGTGGTGGAGGAGGGGTTGCGGCTGGAACCACCGATCGTCACCTGGCGGCGGGTGGCGGCGACGGAGAGCACGCTGGGCGGCACGCGGGTGCCGGCGGGCAGCAGCCTCGTGCTGTGGCTGGGCCGCGCCGGTCGGGACCCGGCGGTCGTGGAGTCGCCCGACGAGTTCCGTCCGGGCCAGCGTGGATCACGCCGGCACCTGGCGTTCGGGGCGGGCGCGCACCGCTGCGTCGGGGACGTGCTGGCCCGGATGGAGGCGGCCGTGGTGGTGGCCGAGGCCGCGCCGCTGCTGGACGGGGTGACAGTGCTCCGTCCGCCCTGGTGCCCGGACAATCTCACCTTCCGGATGCCTGACGCGTTCGTGGTCCGCCGCCGCACCGCGGACACCGGGCTGACCGGATCCTGACATCCGCTCGGTATGTTTTCGGGCGTGTCAGCCACCCCCACCCGTCGGATCCCTGCCGTCGTAACGCTTCTGGCCCTGCTGGCGTTGACTGCCTGCACAGTCGGCCCGAGCCACCCGGCGCACGCTCGGCAGGTCGCCGCGGCCGAGCCGAGTCCGTCCGTCCCGGCGGCGACCCCCTCGGCCTCGCCGTCCCCGACCGCGAAGCCCCCGTTCAAGAGCCTGGCCTGGTACGTGTCCCAGGTGCCGACGTTCCCCGAGGCGCCACTGCCGCAACCGGTACCGCTGCCCACCACCGGCTCGGCCGCCTTCTGGCATCGCCTGCCGACCGACCAGAAGGTCGCCTTCATCACCATCGACGACGGTGGGCTGGCCCGTCCGCCGGAAGTCATCGACTTCATCTGGGAGGCGCGTATCCCGGTGACGTTGTTCCTCAACTCGCCGGCGGCGGCGGAGCACACCGACTACTTCCGGCAGATCGAGGCGGTGGGCGGGGTCGTGGAGAACCACACCATCCACCACAACTCGCTGGCCGGCCGTTCGTACGACTACCAGAAGCAGGAGATCTGCGGTGCCGCCGACAGGCTGGAGGAGCTGTTCGGCAAGCGACCCACCCTGTTCCGGCCACCGTTCGGTGAGCATGACAGCAGCACGCTGAAGGCCGCGCACGACTGCGGCGCGAAGGCGGTCTTCCACTGGACCGAGACCGTCCACGAGGGGAAGGTGCGCTACCAGACCCCGGAGAAGGTGGTCCAATCCGGCGACGTGCTGCTGATGCACTTCCGACCGGCGTTGATGGACGACCTGCTCGCGGCGTTGAAGGCGATCCACCGGGCCGGGCTCACCCCGGCGCTGCTGGAGCAGTACGTACGGTGATCAGCCCGTCACCGACCTGACGAAAGTCAGGGGTGAGTGGTGCCGTTCGGGTGCGGCGGTGCGGCAGCCCGCTCGCCTAGCGTCAGCGCATGATCACTTTACGTGGGTTGACGAAACGGTTCGGGTCGACCGTCGCCGTCGACGCGTTGACAGTCGACATCGCGCCCGGCCGGGTCACCGGCTTCCTCGGCCCCAACGGCGCCGGCAAGTCCACCACCATGCGGATGATCCTCGGGCTGGACCGTCCCACCGCCGGGCAGGCCCTGGTGGGCGGGCGCGCGTACCGGGAGTTGCGCCGGCCGCTGCACGAGGTGGGCGCGCTGCTCGACGCCCGGGCCATCCACCCGGCCCGGTCCGGCCGGGCGCACCTGCGGGCCATGGCGCACAGCAACGGCATCCCGACCCGCCGGGTCGACGAGGTGTTGGACACCGTCGGGCTGGACGGGCGGGCCGCCGCCAAGCCGGGGCGGACGCTCTCGCTCGGCATGGGCCAACGGCTCGGCATCGCCGGCGCGCTGCTCGGCGACCCGCCGGTGCTGATGTTCGACGAGCCGGTGAACGGACTCGACCCGGACGGGGTGCGCTGGGTGCGGCAGCTGATGCGCTCACTGGCCGACGAGGGACGGACGATCTTCGTGTCCAGCCACCTGATGAGCGAGATGCAGCTCACCGCCGACCAGCTCGTGGTGATCGGCCGGGGGCGACTGCTCGCCGACGAGCCGATCGGCGAGGTGATCGCCCGCAGCACTGTCGCGGTCCGGGTCCGCAGCCCACACCCGGACGGGCTGGCCGCGCTCGCCACGCGCCTCACGGCCGCCGGGGCGAGCGTCGAGGCGGCCGACCGGAACGAGCTGACCGTCACCGGCGCCACCGCCGACCAGGTCGGCGACCTGGCCCACGAACTGGGGGTACGACTGCACGAGCTGAGCGCACACGCCGCGTCGCTGGAGCAGGCGTTCATGGAGCTGACCGCCGACAGCGTCGAGTACGCCGGTGGCCCGACCGGAGGTGGGGCGCGATGAGCACCAACACCAGCACCAGCACCCGCCACGGCGCGGTGGCCGCCGAGTGGACCAAGCTCTCCTCGGTCCGGAGTACCTGGTGGACGGCACTGGCCGGGCTGCTGGTGATGGCTGCCAGCGCCGGTCAACTGGCCATCTACGCCGCCAACGACAACACCAACGACGACCCGACCGACGACCGGGGAATCGTCACCGTCGGCAGCGTGCTCATCAGCTCGGTCGAGTTGACCCAGTACGTGGTGCTGGCGCTGGGCCTGCTCGCGATCACCGCCGAGTTCACCAGTGGCACCATCCGTACGACGCTGCAGTGCACCCCGTCCCGCGGTCGCGTACTGCTGGCCAAGGCCGCCGTCGCCGGGGCGGTCACCTTCGCGCTCGGGCTGCTGCTCGGCGGCGTCGGCGCCCTGGTCGCCCGGCCGGTGCTCGGCGAGTGGGGCAGCGCCCCCGCCGCCGACACGGTCGGCGACATCGTGGCGGTGGCGACCTACCTGGCGCTGGTCGGTGTGCTCGCCCTGGGCCTCGGCGCCGCGCTCCGCAGTGCGGTGCTCACGCTCACCGTCCTCCTCGCCACCCTGATGATCGTGCCGCTGTCGCTCCAGGAGCCGGACATCGACGTGCTGAACCGGATCGCCGACGTGTTCCCCGGCGTGGCCGGCGGGCACTTCCTGGCCGGCGACACCGAGCCGTACCCGCCAGTGGTCGGACTGCTCCTGCTCGCCGGGTGGGCCGCCGCCGCACTGCTGCTGGGCCGGGCGGCGTTGCGCCGACGCGACGCGTAAGGCAGGCCGCGCTGAGCGGTGCCGGACTCGCCCCTGCCGCCGGTGCCCCGCCCGGTCGCTGCGGTGCTGCGCCGGGGCGCGGCCCGGATCCTGGCCGGGCTGGCCGGCAG